>JAZSKM010000165.1:0-3326 GCA_045534835.1 Eubacteriales bacterium
CGATGCTCTTGGCGGTCGCGGAGGCGGCAGCAGTGAGATGATAAGCGGTAGAGTCACAGCAAGCCGCAGTGAGATAGAAGCATACTTGAAATAAAGGAGTCTTTATATGCGTGAACTTCTTTTTACGGAAGCCCTTTCCCTTTGGGAAAGCAAAAATCTGTCAGCACTTAAAAAAATTCTGGCAGATGAACAACCTGCAGATATCGCGGAGCTCCTTGAAACGCTCGAGGAGGAGCATCCGAAAAGCCTTGCAGCTATATACAGGCTTCTCCCCAAGGACCTTGCCGCAGAAGTGTTTGTAGAGCTTGATGCAAACTCTGCACAAAGCCTTATTCTTACACTGAGCGACAAGGAGCTTGCAGAAACATTATCCGAGCTCTTTTACGATGATGCGGCAGACCTTATTGAGGAGATGCCTGCAGGTGTTGTTAAGCGCATATTGAAGAACTCTTCACCTGCAGACCGCGAGGAGATAAACAAACTTTTAAAGTTTGAAAAAAACAGCGCGGGCAGCATAATGACAACCGAGTTTGTCCGTCTGAAAAAGGAAATGACGGTTGCAGATGCCCTCTCGCACATCCGTGAGGTAGCGATAGACAAGGAAACCGTCTACACCTGCTATGTCACCGGAGCATCAAGACGTCTTGAGGGCATAATTTCCGCCCGTACACTTCTTACCGCCCCGACAGACCAGACAATAGGCTCTCTTATGCAGACTCACGTCATATACGCAAGAACCGACACAGACCGCGAAGAGGTAGCAAGAACACTTGCAAAATACGGTCTGCTTGCACTCCCCGTTGTAGACAGTCAAGGACTGCTTGTAGGCATAGTCACTGTCGATGATGCAATAGAGGTACTGCGCGAGGAAACCGAAGAGGACTTTGCGGTAATGGCGGCAATAACACCTGTCGAAACGCCCTATCTGAAGCTGCCTGTTTTATCCATTTTCCGTTCAAGAATTCCGTGGCTGACACTACTGATGCTGACATCAACCTTTACGGGAATGATAATCTCATCATTTGAGAGTGCGCTTGCCGCGAAGGTGGCGCTGACAATGTTCATCCCTATGCTTATGGGTACAGGCGGTAACTGCGGCTCGCAAAGCTCTATTACCGTAATACGCGCTCTGTCGCTCGGCGAAATCAAGCTGTCCGATGCGCTTCGAGTACTGTATAAGGAACTGCGCGTGGCACTGCTGTGCAGTATAGCGCTTGCGGTAATGATGTTTGTCAAGATTATGACTGTAGACCGTTTGATAAGCGGCAGCGAAATAGACATTTTCGTAGCGCTTATAGTTTCGCTCACGCTTATCGTCACCGTTTGCCTCTCAAAGCTCATCGGTGCGGCACTCCCTATTGCGGCAAGCAAAGTAGGTCTTGACCCCGCGGTAATGGCAAGTCCCTTTGTTACAACGCTTGTTGATACTCTTACCCTGCTTGCTTACTTCGTTATAGCAAGTATGTTTATTTAAAACATTGTCGGAAATGTATAAAGTGCCAGACGCAGCTCGGCGTATATCTCGCTTATGTCGCTCGGCGGCAGAGGATTTTGCCCTCTTCCGCACTCGACGGTAAACGAGGGTACGCCGAGTTTTTGTATGCAAAAATCGGTAAGTCCCCCATATGCCGCCGCACCCGTTGGTTCGCAAGTCTTATACCCGGTAAGATCTGCAAGCCGCGATGCTGCCGCCTTGCTGCCTTTAACATATTTACCGCCGCTTGTATAATATATCTCCCGTCCTTGTGTATGGAGAGTGATTACAGCCGACGGCATATTGAAGCGCAGATAGTTGCACAGGGCCGCGGTTTCAGGCTCGCTTTCAGGCGACTCTCCCGAATAGCGTGTAGGCGCGCCGCCAGTAATACCAAGCTGTTTTTCTATCTCCTTATACTCGGCAAAGGCGACATCGTAGTTATGATTCAAATCAACTCCGCGCGCATTTGCCTGCCACTTCTTAAAATCGTTTGAGCCGTTCATTTTAAGCAGTCTATCATACATAAGGCTGTAATCCTGCGGCCCGTATGACGATAAAACGACCACGTCGGGGTTGAACTGAGAAATAAAAATGAGTGTACGCGACTTCATTATATATTCTGGAGAAATACCGGAAACACTCGCTCGATTTTTCGCACTTTCGCACAAATCGTATATGAATTTCAGCAAAACCGCCGAGGTTATACGCTCTGCACCGTGGTGAGCGCCGATATAGTAAATTTTCTTCTCGCCGCTGCCGAGCTTCAGTAGCGGTATTCCCTTTCCCATAACGCTTTCGGTAAGATAGTTGAACTGAAGAAAAGGATACATTTCGGCAAGCGCAAATATATTTTCCATCAGCATTTTATAGTCACATTCCAAAGTAAAGTTCAGCATAACACCCCACCTTTCATATCAATATATGAAATTCAGAGCAGTTTTTTCACCGCCATACTTGACAAAGAGATGAAAATGTTAGAAAATATAGTTAAATTATATTTATACTTAGGAGAAAAAAATGGCATATCTAACCGACATAGAAATTGCGCAGCAGTGCAAAATAAAGCCGATTACCGAAATCGCAAAAACTGCAGGAATCGACGACAAGTACCTCGAACAGTACGGTAAGTACAAGGCAAAGGTTGACCTCGCACTCACAAAGGAATGCGACAAGAAGGACGGCAAGCTTATACTCGTTACCGCTATCACTCCTACCCCCGCAGGCGAGGGTAAAACTACCACCACAATAGGCCTTGCAGACGGTCTTCGCCGCATCGGCAAGAACGTAATGGTTGCTCTGCGTGAGCCCTCTCTCGGTCCCGTATTCGGCGTTAAGGGCGGTGCCGCAGGCGGCGGATATGCTCAGGTAGTTCCTATGGAGGATATCAACCTCCACTTCACCGGCGACTTTCACGCAATCGGCGCAGCTAACAACCTGCTCGCCGCTATGCTTGACAACCACATTCATCAGGGCAACAAGCTCGGTATTGATGTCCGTAAAATCACTTGGAAGCGCTGTGTCGATATGAACGACCGCCAGCTCCGCTTCATCACTAACGGTCTTGGCGGCAAGGTAAACGGTGTTCCGCGTGAGGACGGCTATGACATCACAGTAGCATCCGAAATTATGGCTGTGCTCTGCCTTGCAACCTCTATAACCGACCTTAAAAACCGTCTTGCAAACATTATTGTAGGTTATACATACGATGACAAGCCCGTGCGCTGCGGCGACCTCAACGCACAGGGGGCAATGACCGCGCTCCTCAAGGATGCGCTCAAGCCCAATCTCGTTCAGACTCTTGAGGGCACTCCCGCACTCGTACACGGCGGTCCTTTTGCAAACATTGCTC
>JAZSKM010000114.1:0-12245 GCA_045534835.1 Eubacteriales bacterium
TTATAGTTTATGATACTAACATCGCCGACCGAGATTCCTCGATAAACTCGGAATGACAGGTCGGGTTTTCGCTTTGCAGGGGCCCCCGCTTGTCATCCTGAGCGTAGTCGAAGGATCTTGCGGGGAGATGTACTTTCTCCCATAAACTATAATTTATTTTAATAATGCGAAATCAATCTTCAAAAACTTTTTCACAAAATCTTTTCTATCTCCTTAACCACTTTTTCGAGGGCTTCTTTTGCGGTATTTGCCTCTACTGTGCAGCCTGCGGCGCGGATATGTCCGCCGCCGCCAAAGAGCGATGCTATTTTTGCAACATCGGTGTCGTCATTTGATCTGAGGGATACCCTGAAAGAGCCTTTATTTTGCGTCGCCTTTGCAACGGCGGCGCATCTTACTCCGCGCACACTTCTTGCAAAGTCTATAGCCGTTTCAAAATCGGATATCGTAAGCCCATCTGCATAGTCGCTTTCCTCTATGGCAATTCCGCCTACCCTGCCGCCCAAAAAGGTTTGCAGATGACGGAGAGCAATTCCCTCGGCGCGCAGCAGATTTTCGTCCTTGGTATCAAAGAGAAGTCTGTTTATCTCGGCAGAAGGAGCGCCGTATTCAATCAACTTTGCGGCAAGAATATGAGTTTTCGGCGTTGCGTTAGAGTACTTGAAACAACCCGTATCCGAGCTTATCGCACCGAAGAGCGCATCGCGCGCGGTATCGCAGATTTTTTCTGTCCTTCCTTCGCTTATTGCATACTCATACAGTTCAAATATGATTTCGCCAGTTGCTGCGGCCAAGGGGTTTACAAACTCCTGCTTTGCATACGGAACGCCGATATCGTGATGGTCGATGCGAAGCGCCGCCTTGCCAAAAAGCGCATCCTTCATATCACCGTGCTGTGAATGTGATGCAGTGTCAACGCAGATGATGTCATAGCTCTCAAGGTCGCTTGGCAGTGACGGGAGCTCTTTCTTTTCGCCGAGTATAAATCCAAGTCTTTTGGGGGTGGGCTCAGGGAAAATAATACTTGCTCTGTTACCGAGGCTCTCTATAAGGCAGGAAAGCGCCACAGCGCTTCCTACACAGTCGCCGTCGGGATGTGAGTGACCGATAATAAGTGCGTTTTTACATTCCGAAACGGCACTCAGCAATGCACATAAGTCAATCATTGCTCTTTTTCTCCCTATCCTTACGGTTCACATCTTCAATAAGCTTTGCAATATGTGCGCCGTGTTCTATAGATTTGTCGTGTACAAAGGTAAATTCGGGGGTCTGGCGGAGGTTGAGACGCTGCGCGATTTCTCGGCGGATAAAGCCTTTTGCGCTGTCAAGCCCCTTTTTCGCATTTGGCGCATCGCCTATAAGCACCGAAAAATACACGGTTGCGAACTTAAGGTCGGGAGTGACCTCTGCTGCGGTGACTGTCACCATAGCATCGCTCACTCTTGGGTCCTTTATTTCACGCATAATAACCGACAGCTCTTTCTGCATTTCTTCATTTATTCTTCCGCGTCTGTAGTTAGCCATATCTATCTCCAAATATAATATCTTTTTGCTTATTTTATCACAAGCTTGCGAAAAGTTCAACAATTTAAGTTGATTTTTGTTTATATAAGTAATATAATAAAGATACAATGCAATTATTATGGGAAAGTGTTGGATACAGGAGGGTGTTTATGAAAAATACGCAGAAAGTACGCAAAGCGATTATCCCTGCGGCAGGTCTTGGCACAAGAATGTTGCCGATATCGAGAGCCGTTCCCAAGGAAATGCTGCCTATTATGGACTATCCCGCAATATACTATCTTGTAAAAGAGGCGGCGGAGAGCGGTATCACCGATATACTTATCATCACGGGCCGCGATAAAGAGTGTATGGAGGAGTTCTTTGACTACTCTCCGGAGTATGATGCTTCGCTTGCCGCTAAGGGCAAGGATGCGGAGCTTCGTGCACTTCACGATGCCTGCGACCTTGCAAATATATATTTTCTCAGACAGAAGCAGCCTAAAGGACTTGGACACGCGGTGCTCCGTGCAAAGGACTTTGTAGGGGATGAGCCGTTTGCTATCCTTTACGGCGACGATGTAGTCTTTTCCAAAACGCCCGTTGTAAAACAGCTTATTGATGCATATGAAAAGTACGGCAGAGCCGCTGTCGGGGTAAAAGAGGTGCCGAAAAGCGACCTCGCTAAATACTGCTCGATGAAGGCTGAGGCGATTTGCGGTAGCGACATAGACTTCTTTGTTGACGATATGATCGAAAAGCCAAAGCCCGGTCAGGAGTTTTCAAACCTTGCGATACTCGGCAGAGTTCTGCTCACTCCGGAGATTTTTGACATACTCGAAAACACTCCCACGGGTGCAGGCGGAGAGCTTCAGCTTACCGATGCGATGGCTACATATGCACGGAAGAGCGGCGTTACCGCGAGAATATTTGAGGGTGACCGCTACGACATCGGCTCTAAAACAGGCTTCATCAAGGCTAATTTCGTAAAGGCGCTTGAGCATCCCGAAACCAAAGAAGAGTTCGAAAAATTCGTTAAGGAATATGCGGAGAATAAATATGGAAAGAGTATCTAAGGATAACTATTATCTTGATATTGCACAGACCGTTTCCGAGCGTGCAACCTGCCTTCGCCGCCGCTTCGGTTCAATTATCGTAAAAAACGATGTTATCGTTGCTACCGGCTACAACGGTGCGCCCAGAGGACGCAAGAATTGTACAGACCTTGAATCCTGTCACCGCGAGGAGCTTGGTATTCCGCGCGGCGAGCGCTATGAGCTCTGCCGCTCCATACATTCCGAGGCTAATGCTATTATTGCCGCTTCGCGCAGTGATATGCTCGGAGCTACGCTTTATATGTGCTGCACCTCTCCGCTCACGGGAGAGATACTTCCCGACACGGGCAACTGTATGATGTGCAAGCGCCAGATAATCAACGCAGGTATTGAATGGGTGGTTATACGCGATACTAAGGAAAAGTACCGCCGTATCAAGGTTTCCGACTGGATAGAAAATGACGACAGCCTTGGAAATGCGCTTGGCTATTGATCTTTAAAAGGAGTGCTTATGCAGACAGAAGAAATCACTTTCATAATGAAAGATGAGCGTACACGCGACATTCGCGTTTATTGCTTTGTCTGCACGGGAAACACCTGCCGTTCTCCTATGGCAGCGGCAATGCTTACCGCTAAAGGTGCGCCGAAGGGTGTGTTTGCGTTCAGCCGCGGAATTTGCGCAGAGGTCGGCTCGCCGATAAGCGAAAATGCGGCAAAGGCGCTTGAAAACGCAGGTGTTGAGTCTACGGGCAGAAACGACTATCTTTTGCACCGCGCGCTTCAGTTTTCAAAAGAGGATTTTGAATGCTGTGACGGTGTGTTTGCCATTTCTCCCTCGCACGCCGAGGCGCTTATAATGGCTTTCCCCGAGTATGCAGGAAAAATACGTGTGCTTGGGGACATATCCGACCCGTTTGGCGGCGACCTTTGTCGCTATACCACCTGCCTTTCGGACATAACAGAGGCACTGAAAACCCATTTTCCTTTTATTTTTGATGATGACGACAGAAATTGTGGCGGCTAAAGCGAGTGACCTCGCTTTTATTGCCGAACTTGAAAAAGAAACGTTTTCTATGCCGCAGTCGCTTTCCGAGCTTGAAAAAATGCTTTGCTCGGACTCGAATGTGCTGCTTGTTGCAAAATGCGGCGGAGAAAACGCAGGCTATATCGGTGCGTACACTGTTTGCCGTGAGAGCGATATTGTCACTGTCGCGGTAGCGCCGAGGTTTCGCCGATGCGGCATTGCAAGGGCGCTGCTTATTGAGCTTTTTGAGAGGCTAAGAGAAAAAAGCGACACGCTTTTTCTTGAAGTCAGGGAGAGCAACAGCGCGGCACGCGCGCTGTATACTTCGCTTGGATTTGCAGAAATCGGTGTTCGCCGCGGATACTATAAAAGCCCTGTTGAAAATGCAGTGCTGTATAAGAAAGAGATATAGATTTTATGTATATATTGGGACTTGAAAGCTCCTGCGACGAAACGAGCGCGGCTATCGTAGAGATAGACGGCTCCTCGCGCCGCATATGTGCAAACATAATAGCTTCGCAGATAGACATACACCGTCTTTACGGCGGAGTCGTGCCTGAGATTGCGGGGCGCGCGCATATCGAGGCGATAACGCGCATAACGCACGAGGCGCTTGCTACCGCAGGACTTGATATAAGCGACATAGGACTTTGCGCCGTTACATCGCACCCCGGACTTATCGGGGCGTTGCTTGTGGGTGTCAATTTTGCAAAGTCGCTCGCGTTTGCGAACAACATTCCGCTTGTCGGTGTCAACCACGTTATGGGGCATATTGCGGCGGCGTATCTTGAATATCCCGACCTTGAACCGCCATTTCTCGGCGTAGTGCTTTCGGGCGGCCATACCTCGTTTTATATAGTTCGCAGCTATACCGATTTTGAAGAAATAGGCTCAACGCGCGATGATGCGGCAGGGGAGGCTTTTGATAAGATAGGCAGAGTTATCGGTCTGCCGTATCCCGGCGGCGCTGCGCTTGACAAGCTTGCGTATGAGGGGGATAAAAAGGCGTACAAGCTGCCGTCCCCCGCACTTTCGGGCGACACGCTCGACTTTTCATTCTCTGGACTTAAAACTGCGGCGCTCAATCTTATTAATACCGCAGAGCAAAAGGGAGAAAGAATAGACCGTGCCGACCTTGCGGCTTCGTTTACCGGAGTTATTGCAGACGGATTTGCACAAAAGCTTGAAAAGGCTATACAGGGGACTGGGCTTTCTACTGTCGTTATTGCAGGCGGTGTGAGTGCAAACTCGCATTTGCGCGCTGCGGCAAAGAGCGTTTGCGACAAGTGCGGAGCAAGGCTGTGCCTGCCGCCACTCTCTTTGTGTGGCGACAACGCGGCTATGATTGCTGTGCAAGGCTATTACGATTACAAGGCGGGAAAACGTGACGGAACGGATTTAAATGCTTCGGCCGTTTAGCGAAAGTAATAACCTTGGATAAGCCGCGTCTTGAATATGCCTCGCAGTCAAAGACTGCGGTTTTAATAAAACGCGGCATATTCATAACACAGACAAAAAAAGAACAGGCTATGATTGCCACCCAAGGTTATTACGATTACAAAGCAGGAAGACGTGACGGAACGGATTTAAATGCTTCGGCTATTTAACATATTCACAGATTTTTTATAAGGAAGGTCAAAGATTAAAAATGGTAGAAAAGGATCTTGAGAGAATTGGAGATAAGACCGCAAGCTACCGCATATCTTCGGCGGTTATCAAGCGCTTGCCGCGCTATTTCCGCTATTTGCGTGAACTTATGGCGCAGGGCAGAACGAGAATCAGCTCTGCCGAGCTTTCAAAAATGATGAACCTTACCGCATCGCAGATACGGCAGGATCTCAACTGCTTTGGCGGATTCGGTCAGCAGGGATACGGCTATAACGTAGAGTTTCTTTACGGAAAGATTAGCGAGATCCTTGGAGTAAAGGAGAATTACAAGGCCGTTATTATCGGTGCGGGACATCTTGGCCGCGCACTTGTAGGCAGTCCTATGTTTGAAAAGCGCGGTATCACTATCTGCGCCTTGTTTGACAATTCACCCTCGCTTGTGGGTACAGAGCACGGCACTCTTCATATTTACGATGTATCTGAGCTTGAGCGATACATAAAGGAAAAAAATGTGGATATGGCGGTGCTTACGCTTCCGCGCAGCTACGCAAAGGAAACGGCAAAGCGCCTTGCCGCCTGCGGCATAAAGGGTATATGGAACTTTACAAATGTCGAGCTTGATATTGAAGAAGTAGGAACTGTGGTACAAAACGTGCATATCGGCGATTCGCTGATGCAGCTTACCTATAGAATGACGAGAAAATAAATTTTAACTTTCGGGAGGAGATATGGAACTTAATATAAAAGACGAATCACGAGCTCTTGTCCTGCCCGAAAAATGCCTTGATATGCTTGACGTAGCCGATGCTACCGACCTTAAGGTGCTTATATACATAGCAGGACTCGGAGATGAAGATTTTGATGCGGAGCGTGCGGCAGAGTTCCTGAGTCTTGGAGTAGAGGAGATAAAGTCCTCGGTTAAATTCTGGCAGGGAGCCTCCGTAATCAAGGGCGGCACTTCAAAAAGCGCACCTAAAAAGACGGTTCGTGAAAAGCGCGTTATGCGCCTCACCACCGATGAACTTTCTGCACTCGGTGAAAAGAATGAGGAGTTCCGTGCATTCATCGACCTCGCCCAGCAGACGGCAGGCTGGATATTCAACACTGCCGAAATTGAGATAATCGCTTCGCTGTATGCAAATCTTAATCTTTCGACAGAGTACATACTTGCACTTATAGGCTATTTCATTTGCAAAAAAGAGCAGAACCTGCGATACCTTGAAAAGGCTGCTTATTCCTTTGTAGACGAGGGCATAACTACGGCAAAGGCACTTGAAGAAAGACTCCGTCAAAAGGAATTGTTTGATGGCAGAGAGGGAAAGGTCCGCTCGCTTTTCGGTATAGGTGCACGCGCGCTTTCGTCCAAGGAGAGGGACTGCCTTGATATGTGGTTTGGCAAATTCGATACGAGTGATGAGCTTATTAAGCTTGCGTACGAAAAAACCGTGAATGCCACTGGCAAAGCATCTATCCACTATGCAAGCAGCATACTCGCCGCGTGGTACGAAAAGGGTATTAAAACGCCCGATGATGTTAAAAAGAGCGGCGGCAGCACGAAAGGCGGCGGTATAAAGCCGCAGAGCTTTGATGTTGAGGATGTTTTCAGCCGCGCAATTAACCGTTCATACGGAGACGGGGGTAAAAAATGAGTTTTAATAGCCGTAACTATTATGAGCTTAAAGAGCTGTTTTTGCAAAAGCATCTTGCGGCTGCCGAAAGGGCGGGGGCGAGGCGTGCAGAGCTTTGGGGAAAGATTGACGGTATAAGAGAAATAGACACAGCTCTTGCTTCTACCGCCTCGCGCATATTCGGCGCGGCACTCGGCGGCAAGGACGGACTTGATGCAAGAATTTCGAAAATAAAAAGCGAGACAGAGGAGCTTCGCACAGCACGCGCCGCACTGCTTAAGGCTCACGGTTACCCTGCCGACTATACAGACGTTTCTTACGACTGCGAGAAGTGTCAGGACCTCGGTTTTACCGATACTAAAATGTGCGACTGCTTCCGCCGTGCGCTTGTGCTTCGCGGTTATGAAACCTCGGGACTCGGCGCGCTTATCGGCAGACAGACGTTTGACAACTATTCGCTTGATTATTTTAAGGGGGACAGCGAGGCATTTTCGCGTATGTCCCAGAATTTCGATATCATCCGCGGCTATGCCCAGAGCTTTTCGAGGGAGAGTGAGTCGCTACTCTTTATGGGCGGCACGGGACTTGGCAAAACGCATCTTTCAAGCGCGCTTGCAAAGATTGCTATCGACCGCGGCTTTGACGTCCTTTATACTTCTGCGGTGAATATGCTCGGCGACTTTGAGAAAACTAAATTCCGTGGGGAAGAGGACGATACCGCGCGGTATTTCGCTGCCGAGCTTCTTATAATAGACGACCTTGGCACAGAAATGTCCTCTACGTTTACAGATTCCTGCATTTATAATATTATTGACACCCGTATATGCAAGGGACTGCCTACTGTCATCAGCACAAATCTTGATGCAAGGGGGCTTGCCTCGCGTTACGGTGAGCGCATATTCAGCAGACTTTTCGGAGTCTACCGCCCGCTTTTGTTCTGCGGACGTGATGTGCGCTTTGAAAAGAAATGAGGTCTGAATGAAAAACGGATGGATAAAGGTTGCGGCGGCATCGCCGCGCGTAACACTTGCAAAGCCGATGGAAAATGCAAAAATGGCCGAGGCGGCGATACGCCGTGCCGAAAAGGAGGGGGCAAAACTGCTTGTTCTGCCTGAACTTTTCCTCACAGGCTATTCTATTGGCGACCTTGTACTGTTCAACACGCTTATAAGCGAAGCCGAAAAGGCTCTTTCGGCTCTCCTTGATAACACCAAGGATACTCGCGTACTCACCCTTGTGGGTATGCCTGTTGCTAAGGGGAATTCCTTTTACAACTGCGCCGTCGCGATTTTCGGCGGCAGGGTTTTAGGTGTTATACCTAAGGCGCATATGTTTGACGGGGAGAGAAGATGCTTTGCATCTGCACCAAAGGATAACAGCAGTGTGCGCCTTTGCGGTTTTGACATTCCTTTTGGAATAAAACAGCTTTTCACCTTCCGCGAGATGCCCTCCTTTATACTTGCGGTAGAGATATGCAACGATATGTGGGTGAATATTCCGCCGTCGGCTTATCACGTCGAGGCTGGTGCTACCGTTATTGCCAATCTTTCCGCCTCGCCCGAGTATACGGGCAAGGAGGAGCGCCGACTTGACAGAGTAAGGACGACCTCGGCGCGCAGTCTTTGTGGATATGTATATGCAAGTGCTGGAGAGGGGGAGTCTACAACTGACCTTGTTTTCTCAGGGCATAATATCATTGCCGAGTGCGGTGAGATTTTAGCAGACGGCTCGCTGTTTGCTTCCGATGCGTTTACCGTTTCGGAGATAGACTGTGAGCGTATACAAAACGACCGCCGCCGTAACAGTGCGTTTGTGAACAGCGATGATGAGTACGCTTTTACCGAGTGCGTTCTCGGCGACACGGATGAAACGCTTCTTACACGGACTGTCGAAAAGCTGCCGTTTGTAAGCGGTACGGATTTTTCGCGCGTGCTTGAAATGCAGGCGCGCGGACTTGCAAGGCGCGTAGAAGCCGCAGGTGCAAAAACGCTTGTTATCGGCATTTCGGGCGGCCTTGATTCCTGTCTTGCACTGCTTGTGGCAATACGCGCGTGTGAGATATGCAAAAAGCCACCGTCAGACGTGCTTGCGGTGACTATGCCTTGCTTTGGCACATCTGGACGAACTAAGAGCAATGCTGAAATTCTCTGTGAGGAGCTTTCGGTTACCTTAAAGGAAGTAGATATAAAAAATGCGGTTAAACAGCATTTTTCGGATATAGGGCAGAGTAGCGAAATAAAGGACGTTACCTTTGAAAACTCGCAGGCGCGCGAGCGTACTCAGGTGCTTATGGACCTTGCCAATCTCACGGGCGGCATCGTGGTAGGCACGGGCGATCTCAGCGAGCTTGCACTCGGCTTTGCCACCTATAACGGTGACCATATGTCGATGTACGGCGTGAATGCCTCTGTACCAAAAACGCTTATTCGCGCGGTCGTGCGCTATGCCGCCGAGCAGTATAAAGCAAGCGGCAAGGAAAGGCTTGCCGCATCGCTGATAGACGTTGTTAACACGCCCGTCAGCCCTGAGCTGCTTCCGCCAAAGGATGGTGAGATAGCGCAGGTGACCGAGGATATTGTAGGTCCGTACGAGCTGCACGATTTCTTTATTTATCATCTGCTTGTCTACGGTTTTTCCTCAGAAAAAATATACAGACTCGCCTGCTATGCGTTTAAAAATGAGTATGACGGTGAAACCGTGAAAAGATGGCTTACCGTATTTCTTCGCCGCTTTATGACTCAGCAGTTCAAGCGTTCCTGTCTGCCCGACGGGCCGAAAGTAACGCCTGTCAGCCTTTCTCCGAGAGGCGAGTTTGCGATGCCGAGCGATGTAGGCTACGGAGCCTTTGTCATCGAGGCCGAGAATTTATAAATTCAAATAAAAATATACAGAGTAGAGCGACGCGCGTTAAGTGTTGTCCCGACGGGGAGTTGTGGGGCAAACGAAGGTGGCCTTTAAAAGGTCAGCCGCGGTGCGCCGCCCGCATCCCGCTGTTAACCTGTAAAGATTAACATTAAAGGCGGACTTATACAGTCCGCCTTTTTTCGGGAACTCGTAAAGGAGTACCTATGAAAATCACACCAAAGCTGCTTGCAAGGCTTGCGGTGCTTGCTGCCGTAAGCATAATACTCGGAAAATTCCTCAGTATCAAAATCGAGCCGTGGGGACGGCTCAGTTTTGAAAATCTGACTATTCTTCTTGGCGGCTTTGCATACGGGCCGCTTGCAGGTGCCTTGTGCGGTATAGTTGCAGACCTTCTCGGATGTGTGCTCTACGGCTATGCGATAAACCCGATAATCACTCTCGGCGCCGCCGCGGTAGGACTTATGGCAGGGTTTTTCGGCACGCGCGGAGTGATGCCGGTGCCGCACCTTTGGCTGAGCGTGCTTCTTGGTCATATTCTCGGCTCCTGCATAATCAAGAGTGTCGGAATTTATGTCTTTTATTCCACACCGCTTGAAACGCTTGCTCTCAGAGTGCCGTTTTATATTGTGAGCGGCGGACTTGAATATCTGATTCTCGGCATTATTTTCCGCACAAAGACACTCAAAACGATAATATATGATGTTTAAGGTAAAAAATATGACTTACAGTGAGGCAATAGAGTATATACATTCTGTTTCGTGGAAGGGCAGTGTCCCCGGACTTTCGCGCATTACCGAGCTTTGCAAAATGCTCGGCAATCCCGAAAAAGGCTTAAAATGTATCCATATCGGCGGCACTAACGGAAAGGGCAGTACCTCCGCGTACCTGACAAGCGTTCTTTTGGCAGCAGGTTATAAGGTCGGCACGTTTACCTCTCCTTATGTGCGTACCTTTAACGAAAGAATTGCGGTAAACGGTATTCCCGTTTCGGACGAGCTTCTTGCAGAGGTTGTCGGATATGTACGTCCGTTTGCCGATATGATGGAGGACAGACCGACAGAGTTTGAACTTATCACCGCAGTAGGCTTTGAGGTGTTCAAGCGTGAGAAGGTAGATGTAGTCGTGCTTGAGGTCGGTATGGGCGGCAGATTTGACTCGACAAACGTCATAGAGTCCCCGCTGCTTTCTGTAATTACGGGAATTTCGCTTGACCATACACAGCTTCTCGGCGAAACGCTTGATAAAATTGCGTGGGAAAAGGCTGGCATACTCAAGACAGGGCGACCTGCTGTACTCGCTTCGCTTGACGACCTTGCAAATTCGGTGTTTTTAAAAGAAGCGGCAGAAAAGAAAGTTCCGCTTTCCTATGTTTCTCCTATGGAAATCCGCGTACGCGAAATATCGCTTGGCGGCATTGTTATGGATTACAAGGAGCGCAAAAATATAAGAACTACGCTCATTGGAAGCTATCAGGCAAGGAATATCGCGCTCGTTTGTGAGGCTTGCGACTGCCTTTGCAAAGAGGGGTACTGTATAAGTGAGGATGCTTTGTACCGCGGAATTGCAAAAGCGAAGTGGCCTGCGAGGTTTGAACTGCTCTCAAGTGAGCCTGTCACCGTGTTTGACGGCGGTCATAACGAGGAGGGCGTTCGCGCCGCGCTTGATACCGCAAGGGCCGTTTTCGGCGGCAAAAAGCCGATAATTCTGACAGGTGTTATGGCGGACAAAGCCTATGAAAAAATGGTGGGTATGATAGCTGAGGTCGCAAGTGAGGTGTTTACCCTTAGTCCTGACAATCCTCGCGCGCTCGATGCTAAAGAGCTTGCCAAGGCGTACAGAAACTATGGTGTTAAGTCTACTGCCGGTAGCAGTATTGACAGTGCGCTTAAAGCGGCGCGCAATGCCGCAAAGGAGCAGGGCCTACCGCTGCTTATCCTTGGCTCGTTGTATCTTTATAAAGATGTATATAAAGCATTTGAATAACAAAAAATCCGACTCGTACGAGTCGGATTTTTATACAGTTCAGTTTTCGGAATTATTGGAAATATGTACATCGAGCTGGCCGAACGGAATTTCGATACCCTTGATGTCAAAGGCTTTTTTCATATTTTCTTCGAGGTAGAAGTAAACGTCCCAGTAGTCAGCGCTGTTACACCAAGCACGGAGAACAAACACAAGCGCGCTTGACTCCTGACGGATAAGAGCCGCGAAAGGCGCAGGGTCCTTGAGTATCTTGTCGTTTGCGCCTGCAACGGTGAGCATAACCTTGTTCACCATATCAATATCGCTGCCGTATGCTGCGGAGAACTCGATATCAACACGGCGGGTACTTCTGGTGCTGTAGTTTACCACGGTTGCGTTAGAGAGCAGACCGTTAGGCACGGTGATGGTCTTGTTGTCGGGGGTAAGGATAGTGGTGTAGAAAATGCCTATCTCAGAAACGGTACCGCTGTCAGAGTGGTTGTCGATGAAGTCGCCTACCTTAAAGGGACGGAAGAAGAGAATCATAAGTCCGCCGGTAAGGTTAGAAAGGCTGCCCTGAAGAGCAAGACCTGCGGTAACACC
>JAZSKM010000073.1:0-5035 GCA_045534835.1 Eubacteriales bacterium
CTACCTTGTAGGTCTCGCCGCCGATCTCAACAGTGGGGCAAACAGCGTTAGCATACTTGATACCAAGAGTCTCCTGCTTACCGCCGGCACCGTTAGAACCGGATGCGGGCTCATAAACACCGATCTTTACAACTTTTTCATCAGATGTGGTCTCGCCGCATGCTGCGAACACAGTTACGAGCATAAGAGCAGCAAGAACGAGTACAACTATTTTCTTCATAGTTGGATCCTCCAAAAATAATTTTTCCTTAATTTACAATTCAGGAATGTTACCTTGATTATATATCCATTTGGCAAAAATTGCAATACTTTTTAACTTTTTTACTTTGATTTTAAATTCTTGTTTACATAGGGACACAGAAATGTTATAATTCCTGTATCGAAGCAGAAAGGAACAGTCACAGTTATGGCACTTTCAGGAACTATAATCAACTGTATACTCGTTATAATAGGCGCATTTGCAGGTCTGCTCTTCAAAAAGGTTATGTCAGAGCGGCTCAAGGCTACTCTCTTGCAGGCGGTAGGACTTATCGTTATATTCGTAGGTATTGGCGGCGCCGTCAGCGCGGCGCTCACCTATACAGACGGTGCTTTTGGCACAAAGGACACGATGAATATGATAATTTCAATGGTGTTTGGCACAATAATAGGCGAGCTTATAAATATCGAAAAACAGCTTGATACATTCGGCGCGTTCTGCCAGAAAAAGTTTGTAAAGGGTAACGGAAGTTCCACCTTTGCAGAAGGTATGGTAACCGCATCTTTGATTTTTGTAGTTGGCGCAATGGCGGTTGTCGGCTCGCTTGACAACGGTATCAGGGGCGACAATTCAACCCTCGTTGCAAAGGGCGTAATCGACGGTATCACCTCAATGGTACTCTCCTCTACTCTCGGTATCGGCGTTATGTTTTCGGCAGTCCCCGTATTCATCTACCAAGGCGCAATTTCTCTGCTCGGCGTTTACATAGAGCCATATCTCACCGCAGCAGTAATCTCGCAAATGTCCTTTACAGGCTCAATTCTCATTTTTGCAATCGGCGTCAATATGCTTTTTCCTATCAAAATCAAGGTTGGCAATATGCTCCCCGCAATATTTATGCCGATAATAATTGATATAATAATGAAGTTGTTTCAATAAAAAAGCGGTCTCAATGAGACCGCTTTTTTATTTTATTTACTTTCTCTTTTTGTCAAACAACCAGCCTGCAACCATAAACGCTGCAAATACTATAAGGTAGTATACAACGCCCATCTTGTGCGAAACAATCGCCGCATAAACGGTGAAAAGACTGCCACAGGTCGCGAGGATAGGCAGAACAAAACGCTTGAAGAAGCCAAATTCCTTTCCCTTAATCATAAACATTATGAAAATAGGAACATACATCGCATAAATTGTGATGATAGGAAGTTCAGAGGAGTCAAAACCGTATCCCGAAAGCCAGCCTGCAGTTCCCTTCATCGGACCTGAAATAATGCTTGCATAGAAATACAAGAACCAGAACATCGCGAAGAAAAGTCCGAGAACAGAGGAGTTTGTAGGCATATTTGTAACTTTATCAAGCTGATTAAACATCTCTACCTTGGGGCCTCTCTCACGAGCGGCAAGAGAATATGCACTTCTTGTACAAGCAAGCATAAGACCGTTAAGTGTGCCAAGACAGGAAATTGCAACAAAAAGATTGAGAATTGCTCCAAACTTAGAGCCGAAGATATTTGCAAATGCAAGGCTTGAGCCGATATTGGGATTTGCAAGCTCGGTAACGTGAGCGCCGCCGGCAACACCGAGGTTGTAAAGCACACAGATCGCCATAACGATAAGGGTACCAATAGTAAGAGCTATCGGCAGATTGCGCTTTGCATTCTTGATCTCTGCGTTAATGCTGGTTGCAATAATCCAACCCTCGTATGCAAAAGCAGTAGATACAATTCCGGCAAAGAACAGTGTTGCTACACTGTCAGAAGTTTCGGGAACGTATGCAAAATTCTGTGTAAGAGTGCCGCTTGAAATACCGACAATAACACCCACAACGCCCATAAGTATAAGCGGAATAAGCTTGATAACGGTAGTAGCTATCTGATATTTACCCGCAAGCTTCGGAGAAAGAGTGTTAAGCACGTAACTGAGCACCATATACACAAGGGTAATTACCATACACTCATCACTGTATAGCTCGTTAATGGGGTTTGCCGCAAGTGCGGGAATAACCGAATTAAGGAAAACTATCGTGTATCTTGCAGAAACCCATGCGAGAACGCCGGTCATTGCAGGAAGATAAAGCGTACCGATAAACCATCCAATATAATAAGCGTAATTTTTACCGACAAGAGCCTCAGCATAGTCAACTACGCCGCCGACCTTCTCGTACTTTGTTGCCATAACTGCAAATGCAGTTGCGCAAAATACCATAATAAGGCCGCCGAATATCCAAGCGAGGATACTGGGCATAAGTAAGCCCTGTGTTTTTTCAAGAATAGTCTGCGCCTTGAAAAATACGCCGCTGCCGATAACGATGCCGACAACCATAGCAATAGCTGTAAACAAACCGTATTTTTTAGTAAGTGTTTGCATAAAATAGTCTCCTTCTATTAATGTCTATATTTTAGCATAATAAACGGAAATGTGCAAGTATTATGTTTTTATGCTTTTACGGAATAGCTTCTTCTATAGTGGGGATATAATTCTTATAAATATCTATCGCATCCCAAATCGGGTCATACCGCTCATTAGCCATAGCAGTAACAAGAACAAACCGTCTTCCGTCAGGAGTCTGGGCCATTGAAGCAAGACACTGTCTTGCCTCAGGGGTATATCCGGTTTTGCCTGCGATTATCTCACAGTTGCCAGCCTCATCACCGTACATACGGCTGAACATAGTGCTTGTGAGCAGTATTCCCTCGGGATGCTGCTCTGTAGGAGTAGTGGTGTACTGATAGGTTGAAAGAATTTCAGCAAGGAGCGGTATTTCCATTGCGTATTCTAAAATTATAGCCATTTCGTGCGGAGTGGAATAATGGTCGTCGTGATGCAGTCCACTCGCGTTCATAAAATGCGTGTGCTCAAGCCCCATTTCAGCCGCTTTTTTATTCATAAGCTCGGCAAACGCTTCTTCCGTCCCTGCAACGGTTACGGCAAGTGCCATTGTAGCATCAGCGCCCGAAGGAAGCGCCGCGCCGTACATCACATCGATCAGCGGAACGCTCTCACTCGAAAGGAAGCCTGCAACAGATGCGCCTGCCTGATACGCAGGATCGGTAATCGTGTAACTGAACGTAAAATGCTCGTCATAGTCTGAAATATTCTCTGCCGCAACAATAAGTGTCATAACCTTGGTCATTGATGCAGGATATATACGTCGATCGCCGTTTTTATCCGCAATCACGGTGTTGGTGCTAAGGTCTATGAGTATTGCAAACTCACTGCGGATACCTGTGATAGTCTTAGTTTCGTCATCCCGGTCTGCGTGTGCAAAAACAGGCTCGTATGTATTAGCCACGGTTTCCTCAACGCGGCTCATCTCCGCCTTAAGCGACTCGTTTTGCATACTTAACTGCGCATACTCGTCCTCAAGTGCAGAAATCTCATTGTTGCGGTAATTAAGCGCAGCAAACATACAAATAAGCACGACAAGCGATACAAGAAGAACTACCGTAAGCAAGAGCATAGCTCCGCCGGACGGAGCTGTCTTCTTTTTTGCAGTAGGTCTTATATACGATGTATCGCGGCCATTATCCTGTTGTTTCTCCGGCATCACCTTCGGGCGGCGAGGCTCGGTAGGCATATTCTGTAACATACATTTCCTCTACAAATAGTCATTATATATGAAATCCGACAAATATTATACCACATATGGTATGCAATTGCAATAGCTGCACGCAAATGAATAAAGGACTTGCATTTATTCTTTGGGTATAGTATAATAATAGCGATATTTTAAATTTTTGGAGGCAAAAATGCTTAATTTCTTTTTGAACGCAGCCGACGGTGCTAATGCCGGCGCAAATCCCGCAAGCGGTGCAACCTCGCTTATACTTCTTATTGTAATGTTCGCTGTTCTCTATTTCTTTATGATACGCCCGCAGAAGAAGCAGGAGAAGGAAGCGCAGAAAATGCGTGACGGTCTTTCCGTAGGCGATGAAATCACCACTATTGGCGGTATCATCGGTGAAATCGTTTCCATCAAAGAAGAAACCGTTACTATCGAAACCAGCAAAGCGGGCACCAAGATCCGTTTTCTCAAGAGCGCTATCCGTTCTGTTGACGTGAGCGCAGAGGATAAGAAAAAGGCTGCGGAAAACAAGGCTGAATAAAATTTTTAAAAGCGGCGACAGCCGCTTTTTTTACTTTGCATATGTTTCCTAAAATGTGCATATACTCCTAAAAAAGATTTTATTTTACTATTTGTGCCGCCTCTCGGCGGAGGAATGGAGATTTCTATGCACAAACATTCTCTTAGCAGACTGCCGTCTTTTGTCCGCTATATGACTGTGACAGGCGCATCCCTTATCTTTGCAGTTGTATGCTCGCTTATTATGGGAGCTGTAGCGATGGGCAGCGAGGACCCGACTAAAAATCTCAAGCTGTACGGAGAAATCATTTTTGTTTTTTCTATGCTCTTTTGCGGCTTTTTAGGAGCTAAGACCGCCGTTGATGCAAAAATTTTATGCGGTATACTGTCCGCTGCGCTTATGCTGCTGATAATAATTGCCGCCTCTTTAGCCCTTGGCGGCTCTCTGCTTTTGAAAGAAGCAACCATAGCCGCAGTCGGCGCAGTTGCAGCACTCTCAGGCGCGGCACTCGGCTCAAGAGAGAAAAAACGAAAGAGAAAAAGATAAGAACGATTATGCAAGAACCTTTTGAGGAAAGGTTCCTGCACCTCCAAACCTCTTTAAGCAAAAAATGCTCCTCTCCGTAGTCAAAGTCATTAAGATAAATTAGAGTTTATGGGAGTAATTACATCTCCCCGCAAGATCCTTCGACTACGCTCAGGATGACAAGCGGGGCCCCTGCAAAGCGAAAACCCGACCTGTCATTCCG
>JAZSKM010000192.1:0-10701 GCA_045534835.1 Eubacteriales bacterium
GTGGCTATGGATAGCATCGGCAATTGTGAAATAGCTTACCTGCTTGCAGTTGCAAACCATATAGTTCTCTTTCATTGTTATATATCCTCCAAATCAGTTTTCTTCACTAAAGTCATCTTTGCCTACACCGCAAAGAGGACATACGAAATCATCGGGCAGTTCATCCCATTTTGTGCCGGCTTCAATGCCGTTATCGGGATCACCGAGTTCCTCATCATAAACATAACCGCAAACATCGCAAATGTACTTCATAATAAATTATCCTTCCATAAAAAATATATTTAAATTATTGACAGATTTCTTTCGCCAATTCTTTAATTTGAGAAATGCTTTCTTCATTTAAAGCAGAGCGCACAGTTACGGTATTTTCCGTAAAAGTAATGTTCTTACTGCCCTCAAGCATCTTCTTGATCACTCTTGCCGCGGTGGGAGCCCAGCTTCCGTTTTCTATGATACCTATAGTTCTGTTCTGATACAAACGTTCTGTAAGATGATTTACGAATTCGCGCATAAACGGGAAAATTTCTCCGTTATAGGTTGTAGTAGCCAAAATGAGCTTGCCGTACTTAAACGCATCTTCAACCGCCTCAGCCATATCTGTACGTGCAAGGTCGTGTACAGCAACATTTTCACAGCCGTTTGCGCGAAGCTCGTCACAAAGAAGCGATACAGCTTTCTTTGTATTACCGTATACAGACGTATATGCAACCGTTATTCCCTCTTTTTCGGGAGTGTACGATGACCAAGTGTTGTAAAGGTCAAGATAGTATCCGAGATTTTCGGTAAGAACAGGACCGTGGAGCGGACAAATCGTTTTAATATCAAGTTTGGATGCAGCAGCAAGAAGCTTTTGCACCTGAGCGCCATATTTTCCGACTATGCCGAAATAATATCTGCGCGCCTCGCACGCCCAATCCTCGTCCGCATCAAGTGCGCCGAATTTGCCAAAGCCGTCAGCAGAGAAAAGTACCTTGTCGGTACTGTCGTATGTGACGATTACCTCGGGCCAATGCACCATCGGCGCTGCCACGAAGGTTAAAATATGTGTTCCGAGCGAAAGCGTGTCACCGTCCTTAACAACCACTCTGCGCTCCGAAAAATCGGTGCCGAAGAACTGCTTTATCATAACAAACGCCTTATCACTCGAAACCACGGTAGCAGTTGGATACTTTTCCATAAACTTAGTAATATTTGCAGAATGGTCAGGCTCCATATGCTGAATTATAAGATAGTCAGGAGTTTTACTGTCAAGTGCTTTTTCAAGATTTGCAAGCCACTCATCGCCAAAGCTAATATCAACGGTATCCATAACCGCTATTTTTTCATCAATAATAACATAAGAGTTATATGCCATACCGTTTGGCACAATATACTGTCCTTCAAAAAGGTCTATCTCTCTGTCATTTACACCTATGTATCTAACATCATTTGTAATGTTCATTGATTATACCTCCGTTTTTAGTTAATTATATCACACAGAAAAAATCTTTGCAATAAATTAATCTTATTTTCATTCAGACACTATTTGGATTTTTTTATAAAACCTATTGACAAAATGATTAGACCGTGCTATACTCTGTAAAGTGTTTTGCTTTACACCGCAAGAAGGAGTGGTAGAAATGTTTGAAAAGAATATGAACATTTCGTTTTTGCTTGATTTCTACGGTGATGTTTTAAGTGACAAACAGCGAGAAGTTCTTGACCTTTATTATAACGAGGACCTTTCGCTTGCGGAAATAGCAGAAAGTAACGGTCTCACCCGTCAGGGTGTCCGCCACATTATCAAAAAAGCAGAAGACACTCTGCTTGATCTTGAATGCAAGCTCGGACTTGCAAACAGATTCATAAAACTCGGAAATGCCTATGATACCCTTGCAAACAACCTTACTGATATTTGCAGGCTTGTAGAAAACGGCTCCGAAAAAGAGAAAATCATCGACCGCTTGAATGCCGAAATCGAACAGATTCGCGCACTCAAACTTATTGGAGATTAACACAGTATGTTTCAAAGTTTAAGCGATAAGCTTGCCAATGCCTTTAAAAAATTCAAAAACAAGGGCAAGCTGACCGAGGCAGATATCAAAGAAGGTATGCGCGAGGTAAAGCTCGCGTTGCTCGAGGCAGATGTCAACTTCAAGGTAGTTAAAGACTTTGTAAAGACAGTGACAGAACGCGCCGTAGGTGCCGAGGTCCTTGAAAGCCTGCTTCCTGCACAGCAGGTAATTAAAATTGTGCACGAAGAGCTTATACATCTTATGGGCTCTGAAAATTCAAAGCTCGAAATCGCATCCGCTCCCCCTACCGTAATTATGATGGTAGGTCTGCAGGGTGCAGGTAAAACAACCCATAGCGGCAAGCTTGCCTCTTATTATAAAAAGAAAGGCAAAAATCCCCTGCTCGTTGCCTGCGACGTTTATCGCCCTGCTGCAATAAAACAGCTTGAGGTAGTAGGTGAGCAGCTTTCAATTCCCGTTTTCAGTATGGGAACGAACATCTCACCCGTTGAAATTGCAAAAGCAGGTGTCGCTCACGCAAAGAAAAACGGATACGATATGGTCTTTGTTGATACCGCAGGTCGCCTGCACATCGACGAAGAGCTTATGAACGAACTTAAAAATATTAAAGCCGCAGTTTCTCCCACAGAGGTGTTACTCGTAGCCGATGCGATGCTCGGACAGGATGCCGTAAACGTGTCGCAGAACTTCAATGAGCTGCTAGATATCACCGGCGTTATCCTTACAAAGATGGACGGCGATACCCGTGGCGGTGCTGCCCTTTCGATAAGACACATTACTGGCAAGCCTATAAAGTTTATCGGTACCGGAGAAAAGCTTGATACTATTGAGCCTTTTCACCCCGACAGACTCGCATCAAGAATTCTTGGTATGGGCGATATGCTCACGCTTATAGAAAAGGCCGAGCAGGCTTACGACGAAAAAAAGGCGGCCGAACTCGAAAAGAAATTCCGCGAGTCCACATTTACTCTTGATGACTATCTCGAGCAAATGGCACAGCTTAAAAATATGGGTTCTCTCGAACAGATTCTCGGCATGATGCCAGGGGTAAAACCGGGTGCACTGAAGGATGCAAAAATCGACGAGAAGGCGCTTGCTCATATGGAAGCGATAATTCTCTCGATGACTAAAAAAGAGCGCACTAAGCCCGAAATTCTCGACTTCTCGCGCAAAAAGCGCATTGCAGCCGGAAGCGGAACCTCCATCGAGGAGATAAACAAAATACTCAAGCAGTTTGATCAGATGAAAAAGATGATGAAGCAGTTTGCAGGTAATCAAAAGCAGATGAGCAGAATGCTCGGCAAAAAGATGAAAATGCCGTTTTAACGGATTTTTATAAAAACAATTTTATTTATATATTTTTGGAGGACAAAAAACAATGGCAACTAAAATCAGACTCAGAAGAATGGTCGCAAAGAAGGCTCCCTTTTACCGCGTAATCGTTGCAGATTCCCGCGATCCCAGAAACGGTGACTTTATCGAAGAGATCGGTTACTACAACCCTCTCACCGATCCCGCAACCATCAGCATTGATTCCGAAAAGGCTGCTAAGTGGCTTGCAACAGGTGCTCAGCCCACAGAAACCGTTAAGGCACTTCTCAAGAAGAGCGGTATCACCGAGTAATTTCGGAAGGCTGTCTTAATGATCATATTAAAAGATGTGCTGACCGACATGGCAAAAGCTATCGTTGAATCACCCGATAGCGTATCGGTTACGGAAACCGAAACTAATGACGGCGAAGTACTTTTGACGCTCAGCGTTGCCCCCGACGATATGGGCAAAGTTATCGGCAGACACGGAAGAATTGCCAAGGCTCTCAGAACCGTAATGAAGGCTGCCGCAACCGCTGTAAACAAAAAGTGTACCGTGGAAATCAAATAATTGTACAAAAGAGTCTTGCACAAGACTCTTTTGTTATATGGAGATAAATATGGCTAAGTATTTAATGGCACTTGACCAAGGGACCACAAGTTCAAGATGTATTCTTTTTTCCTACGACGGCACTTCCGTAAGTACCGCGGCAAAGGAGTATGAGCAGATTTTCCCCAAAGATGGCTGGGTTGAACACGATCCTATGGAAATTTTCTCATCGCAGACTTCCGTTGCCGTCGAAGCTCTGCTAAAAATCGGCGCTTCGTGGAGCGATGTCGCAGGAATAGGAATTACTAACCAACGCGAAACGGTTATTGTTTGGGACAAAAACAGCGGCACTCCGATATATAACGCCATCGTATGGCAATGCCGCCGTACGGCCGAATACTGCGAAAAACTAAAGGCAGACGGTAAAGAAAATTTTATAAAAGAACGCACAGGTCTTGTGCTTGATCCGTATTTTTCAGCTTCAAAAATAAAATGGATACTTGACAATGTTAAGGGAGCACGCGCAATGGCAGAGCGCGGCGAGCTGCTCTGCGGCACAGTTGACACATGGCTGATGTGGAATATGTCAGGTAGGACAATTTTTGCAACTGATGTATCAAACGCTTCCCGCACAATGCTTTATAATATAAATACTCTTGAGTGGGATGACGAGCTTCTTGAACTATTCACTATTCCCCGCTCAATGCTTCCCGCCGTTATGCCCTCCTGCGGAATTTTCGGGTACACAGACCGCGATATTTTCGGCGAACATCTACCGATAGCAGGAGTAGCGGGAGATCAGCAAGCAGCAATGTTCGGTCAAGGCTGCTTGGAGGTAGGCGACATCAAAAATACCTACGGCACCGGCGGCTTTCTGCTCATGAATATCGGAGACAAACCGATAATTCCAAGCAGCGGGCTTCTCACAACGATTGCGTGGAAAATCGGCGACAAAGTAACATATGCCTCCGAAGGCTCGGTTTTCGTCTGCGGCGCGGCGATACAGTGGCTACGCGATGGCGCGAAAATGATAGAAAGCGCTGCTGAAACCGAGGAAATAGCAGAAAAAGCAAAAACAAACGGCGGTGTGTATGTTGTACCCGCATTCTGCGGTCTTGGCGCTCCTTATTGGGATCCGTATGCACGGGGTGCAATTTTCGGAATCACGCGCGGCACCACGCGTGAAAACATTGTACGCGCAACCGTTGAGTCTATGGCATACCAAACAAATGACCTTCTCACTGCCATGAAAGAGGAGTGCGGTGTTCCGCTTGTGTGTATGAAAGTTGACGGAGGCGCCGCAAGAAACAACTTTCTTTTGTCCTTTCAGGCAGGTATCAGCGGTATTGATGTAAAACGCCCTGTATGTACCGAAACTACTGCGCTCGGAGCAGCACTTTTAGCTGGAATGGGACTTGGTATTTTCAAATCGTTTGAGGAAATTTCCAAAGTTTCAAAAACAGAACGAGAATTTTCACCCGAGATTGATGAAAATGAAAAAAACCTCCTGCTCTCGGGGTGGAAAAATGCAGTTGAACGTACAAAAAGCTAAAATAATATTTTAAGAGCTATGCGGAAATACTCCTTTTAAAGGCTTGCCTTTGAAAGGAGTATTTTTATGTTAAATATGCAAAAATGTGCCGTGGTCGGCTGCGGGAATGTTGGCGCCACCTGTGCATATACACTTATACAAGACGGCATTATTTCAGAAATTGTGCTGATAGATGCAAATCAAAAGAAGGCAGAGGGCGAAGCTATGGATTTGAGTCACGCAGTTCCCTTGATATCGCCGATAAAAATTTATGCAGGTAATTACAGCGACCTTGAAGATGCGGCGATAATTATTATTGCCGCAGGAGCAAATCAATATCCGGGAGAAACACGTATAGACCTGCTCCACCGCAATGCTTCTATTTTACGCAATATTTTAAACGAAGTAAAAAAATATAACAGCGATGCAATACTTCTGCTCGTGTCAAACCCCGTGGATATACTGACATATATCGCGCTTAAGCAGTCGGGATTTCCGCCCTCGCACGTTATCGGTTCGGGAACTGTGCTTGACACGTCAAGACTTAAATCCCTTGTAGGTAGTATGCTTGAAGTCGACAGCCGAAATGTACACACCTTTATAATCGGCGAGCACGGCGACAGCGAGCTACCAGTATGGAGCAGTGCCAACATCTCCGGAATTGACTTAAAGGACTTTTGCGAAATCAAAAATATAAGCAATTACGAAGAAAAACTTGACATAATGTTTGAAGAAGTCCGCACAAGCGCTTATAAAATAATAGAAAACAAGGGCGCGACCTACTATGCTATTGCAGAGGCAGTCAAGCGAATAGTCGAAAGTATTATTCGCGACGAAGACAGCATTTTACCTGTATCTACGCTTGTCGAAGGTCATTACGGACTGAACGACATCTGCCTTGGAGTTCCTGCCATTATAGGCAAAACGGGGGTTAAGGACGTTCTCGACATCCCTCTGTCCGATGAGGAATACAGTGCGCTTCACTCCTCTGCAAAAGCACTGCGAAACGCAGTTGACTCGCTTGAAAAAGAGGCGTTTGCCTTATAAAATTTTGCCTTTAGCATATAAATTTGCAACTCATACTTCCCTATCGCACTGCGCAAATTAACAACGTGCAAACGTGGTGTCGGCAGTTAAAATGCTGATATAGTTTAGCACTCAGTGCGAGAAAGGAAAAGAAATGAACCGTAGCAAGATAACTAACAAATTTCTGTGTATTCTTTTTTCTGTAATTCTGTCAATCTCCGTATCGGCGGCTCCTGTAAGTTTGGGTGAGGCTCCTCAGAATGTTTATGTCGGCGGAATGCCATTTGGAATTCGCTTTCAGGTCGGCGAGGTTTCGGTAATCAAAAAGAACAGCTTTATTTCCGAGGGCAAAACGGTTTCTCCTGCAGACGAAGCGGGCATTCTCGAAAATGATGTCATTACCCAAGTAGGCACTGCAAAGATTGAAACGGTCAATGATTTTATAAGTGCGGTGGATACAAAAAGCGGCTCACCGATAGACCTTACGGTTAAGCGCGGCGAAAAGGAGTTTACTGCAACGCTCACACCGCAAAGATCCGACGAGACAGGCGAATATATGCTTGGTATTCTGCTGAAGGATTCTTCAGCAGGAATTGGTACCGTAACATATATTGCAGAGGATTCCTTTGTCTTTGCAGGTCTCGGTCACGGAATATGCGACTCAAACACAGGTGAGATACTGCCTATTGAAAACGGTTATATCAGTCGCGTGAAAATCAATGGAATAACCAAAGGTACTTGCGGCAGCCCCGGCGAGCTGCGCGGAATACTTGAAACGGAAAAATGCGGAAAATTATTATCAAACACTGAAGTCGGGGTGTACGGAGTTTTTACCGATTCGCAAAAGATAGCGGAAAGGAAAATCTGCGTTGCCAAGGCTGATGAAATAAAAACGGGCTCTGCCACTATTCTCTGTACTCTTGACGACAACAAATGCGGCGAATATGCAATCGAAATTTCAGAAATAGACCATAGTGCTGCCGCAAAAACAAAAAACTATGTTATTAAAGTAACTGACGAGCGCCTTATCGAAAAAACAGGCGGAATTGTTCAAGGTATGTCAGGCAGCCCGATTTTGCAAAACGGCAAGCTTATCGGTGCGGTAACTCACGTTTTTGTTAACGATCCGACACGGGGATATGGCATTTTTATTGAGAATATGCTATCCGAGGCGGAAGAAACTGAATAATAAAACTGCTCGTCTATCAAATGATAGGCGAGCAGTTTTTCCTGTATTCCTGCGGAGATTCGGAGTATTTTGCCTTGAACAATTTACTGAAATAAAACTGGTCATTTATACCAACTTTTTCGGCAATGTTTTTTACACTGTCACTCGTCTGCACCAAAAGGTCACTTGCAACAGATAATCTGTAATTATTGAGATATTTAACCGGAGAAATACCTGCTGTTTTTTTAAATACAGCATATAAATTTGATTCAGATGTTTTTAATATGTTTGCCATCTCCGTTGCGGTAATATCTTTCATATAATTCGTTCTGATAAATTCGATCAGGGGATATATTTCTTTGTTACGAAAAACGTGTTTTTCGTTAGATATGTTAATAAGATTCTTTATAAAGCTGTATAAGCACCGCATTTTATCACATATACATTCGGAAGACTCATATTCATCAAAAAGCGCATCGAAAATCTTATTTGAATTCTCATCTAAAATTACAGGAAGGTCAAAAACATCGTCCAAGCGATATTTATTATTTATAATTACATCCAAGAACAAATATCTTGCGATAAAAAGGTTCTGATTCTTGTTTAAAAAATGAGTTATCGTTTGAGTTACCATTGAAGGTGCAATAAAGGAATTCCCTTCACCCGTCTGATACTCGTTTCCTTCATCCAGCTTTATACCGTAAGAACCAACCTTCGACTGCACTATAGATAAATAAGGCAATGACTTTATATGAATCATCCCATCGTTTGAGTTCATTGAAAATCCGCTATAATGAAAATATTTAATATCAACACTCGTTATCTGCATAGAAATCACTCCTTGATAGAATTATACATATTTTATATAGTTTTGTCAATGGACTCAAAGCTTGATTTACCATATACTTAAAATAAAAAGGAGGGCTAAAATATGGAGTTTTATACATCATCAGGCACAAAAAGACCTACACGCCTTAGCGAAAAAACACGCAAATTTGCATACGATTCATTGAATCATAAGTACGGTCTTGACACTATGAAAACTATGAATATTTCGCTCGATCACATCGAAAATTACAGTAGTTTTTCGGATTTGCAAAAATACAATGCGGCAATGTATGAAATTGTAACAAAAGCTCCTATAAGAATTTGCGAGGACGAACTGCTCAGCGGTGCCGCTACCCTTGGTGACGCAACCTTCCATCAGATTCCAGCAGCATACAAAGACGAAAAGCGTGGATACCGCACGGGTGTCAGCCACGTAACAGTCGATTTCTTTGAAGTTCTTGAAATCGGTATGAACGGTATCAGAAAAAAAGCCGAGGCGGCTCTCGCTACTCATACCGAGCCTTATAAAATAGAGTTTGTGCACAGTTGTATTCATTGTATCGACTGTATGGAAATATGGCATAAAAGATACCTTGAGGCACTTTCGGAAAAATCCGGATATGAAAATAATATTAAAAATCTAAGTCAGGTACCATTTAAGCCCGCTACAAACTTTTACGAAGCAGTGCAAAGTATATGGTTTTGTTTTGCTTTTTTAAGACTTTGCGGATGCTGGCCTGGAATCGGAAGAATTGACATTTTACTTGGAAAGTATCTTAAGGATGACCTTGCAAGCGGCAAACTCACTTTAGACGAAGCACGTGAAATTCTCGCACATTTCTTTATCAAGGGATGCGAGTGGATTACCGGCAAGGAGTCTCTCGCCGGCGGCGATGCACAGCATTACCAAAACCTTGTGCTTTCAGGAATTGACGAGGATGGTCGTGACGTAACCAACGAGGTTACTTATCTTGTGCTTGACGTAATAGAAGAAACCGGCATAAGCGATTTCCCCACAACCGTAAAAGTTAACAAAAATACGGACGAAAAACTCCTTCGCCGTGTGGCAGAGGTAATTCGCCTTGGCGGCGGTACTGTTGCCGTATATAACGAGGAACTGGTTATAAAGTCGCTTACGGATATGGGATATCCCCTAAAAGAGGCACGTATGTTTGCAAACGACGGATGCTGGGAGGTGCAGATTCCCGGAAAAACCTGTTTTGCATACATTCCTTTTGACGGTCTTAAGCTTTTACAGCATGTCACCTTATGCGACTATTCGGAAGACGTGTCTTTCGACAGTTTTGATGAACTGATGCACCGCTATGAGCAGGATTTAGAGGGACAGATTGAGGCAATATTTGAAAAGTTCGTTCTTACAAGACTTAAGGAAGATAAAAAAACTTTCAAGGAGCTGTTCCCCTGCTCTGCAATTTCTCTGTTTGAGCATCCTTGCATAGAAAAGGGCTTGTCTTACAAGGAGGGCGGTCCGCTTTACACGGTAATATCTCCTCATTTCGGCGGTCTTGCCGACGTTGCAAACAGTCTTTATGCCATTAAGAAGGTTGTTTTCGACGACAAGCTTTGCTCCCTTAAAGAGTTTATGAGGATCTTGAAAAACAACTGGGAAAATGAAGAAGTACTCAGAAAGCAGATATTAAACCAATACAAATACTTTGGAAATGACAATGACGAGGTTGACTGGATAGCTGCAAAAATCCTTAATGACTTTTCGGATATGTGCAAGCCTTTCGACTACACAACGCCGATAAGATTTGTTAGCGGTGTCAGCACCTTTGGCAGACAAATCGAATGGGCTTCCTCACGGTTTGCAACTCCGTTCGGTCGCAAGGCGGGCGAAGTACTCGCAGGCAATCTCTCTCCCACCCCCGGAACCGACCACAGCGGCGCTCCCGCAATAATAAAATCCTACTGTAAGGCTGACCTTAGCAAGCAACACACCGGTGCAGCACTTGACATCGGCTTTGTCCCCACAAACATTGACTCAGAAAATTCAATCACAGCAATTTCCGCACTTATCAAAGGTTTTGTGGCACTCGGCGGATTTTTCATGCAGATTGACACTGTAAGCAAGGATGTACTTATAGATGCACAAAAGCATCCTGAAAACTACCGTGATTTGTCCGTGCGTGTTTCCGGCTGGAACGCCCGCTTTATAACGATGAGCAAAGAGTGGCAGGACATGATAATAGAAAGAACGAATTAATCAAATGAAGGCAACCATATTTGACATTCAAAGAAACTCATACGT
>JAZSKM010000060.1:0-2107 GCA_045534835.1 Eubacteriales bacterium
GATATTACGCTGTACGCGGTGCGTGTTGAATATTACACTGCTAAAAATCGTTTAAGACATATAAGATGAGAAAGGAGAAGAAAATGATAACGGTTAGTATTATTGTAAACGGTGCCGAGATTGAGCTGTCGCAGCCTGTCATTGCAGACGGCAGTGCAGGCGGCATTACAGCAAGCTTTTGCACCGATTCTCTGTGGCACGGCCTTGCTCTTACGGCGGTGTTCCGCACCGAGGACGGCGACATACTTATGCCGCTTGAAAACGGGAAATGCGAGATACCGTACGAGGCTACCGAAAACTGCGGCGAAGTACTTGTGGGACTTTTCGGTACAGACGGCTATCGCACGCTTACATCCCTTTTCTGTCCGCTTAACATATCACCCGGTACTCCCACTAATGGGGAAGAGGCGAAAAATTATACACCGTCGATTTATGAGCAGTTTTCAGCAAGGTTTGCAAAGATTGAAAATTTTTCAGTTTCGTATGATGCAGGGGACGTAGCCGCGGTACAAAAGATAGATAACGGCGATGGATTCGAACTGCATTTTACCGTCCCCAAGGGCGACAAGGGAGACAAGGGCGAAAAAGGCGAAAAAGGCGACAAAGGTGACACAGGTGCAACGGGTGCACAAGGACCGCAAGGAGTGCAAGGTCCGGCGGGCGAAAAAGGTGCCGATGGCAAAGACTACGTGCTTACCGATAGTGACAAAAACAAAATTACAGATATGCTTATAGATAACACTTATCAATATCAAAGTTATTCTGGTTATATTTATGAACCCGGTGATAATCCCGCCGCATATCAAATTTCTGTAAGTGGAATTGTTAATCTTTCATCTATTGAAGATTTGGAACGCTTTAAGAAGCTTCCTATGGACGCTATCGACGGTTGGTATATAGGTTCGCAGAATATTCTTTTGCTTGTGAACGGTGCTCCGTATTCATTGTGGGTAGGTTACGGTGCGGGTTTCCTTGGTTATGAAGAGACAGAGCCTTTTGAAGGTCGCTTCATAGATTTCAGATTGCCGCATTATTTAACCGAAGAAATTGAAACAAAAATCAAGACATACGTCGACGAAGCAATCCTCGGAGGTGCGTGGTAATGAGTGTGTATGAAAAAATGACCGCTATAGCCGATGCTATCCGCGAAAAGACGGGCGGCACAGAAGCACTCAGCCTTGATGATATGGCTACGGCTATTGCGGGAATAGAAACTGGCGGCGGTTATGACGATGGCTATGCTAACGGTAAGCGAGCGGAGTATGATGCTTTTTGGGATATGTATCAACAAAACGGAGAACGTATCGATTATGCACAAGCATTTCGTATGGTATTTGATGATGTTTCATTCAAGCCGAAATATGATATGTTCCCCGACAACGCAAATCAAATGTTTAGTGCCTCGCAAATAACTAACTTGAAAAAACTACTTGAAGATGCAGGCAAAGTGTTTGATGTTAGCAAAGCGAGATATACAACGCAGATGTTCCAGAGCTCCACTATTACACATATACCTACTATGGATTTTTCAAATGCATCATTAGTGTCAGCGGTGTTTATGGACACTCCAAACTTGGTTTATGTCGAAAAGTGCATAGTGGCTGAAAAACACACATTTCCAAACTGTTTTGCGAGAGCAAATAAACTCGCAGAAATTCGTTTTGAGGGCGTTATCGCAAATGACATCGATTTTCATTGGTCGCCGTTGTCTGTTGAAAGTATGAAAAGTATTATATCGTGTTTATCTGGCACAACGTCCGGCAAAACATTGGCGCTAAATGTGGCAGCCGTTAATACGCGCTTTGAAACATCGGATGGTGCCGCAGACGGTAGTACATCGGAAGAATGGCAAACACTCATTGCAACAAAGCCTAACTGGACATTCAGCTTAGTATAAGGAGGGATAGTATGAAAACAAGAACAACACTATATGCCGAGGAGGGTATGATTCTTACTAACGGTGTTGACTACGGCAGAATAATTCATCTTGCGGTGGATGCAGATGCTTCTGCTTACTACGAAATAACCGAAGAGGAATATAACGCGGCTATGGCAGAGGATGTGGTGTAGAAATGACGTGGGAAATCGTAGTAGGTATAATTGCGCT
>JAZSKM010000101.1:0-1619 GCA_045534835.1 Eubacteriales bacterium
GAAGTTTGCAGTAGGACCGCCTACATCATGAATATACCCTTTGAAATCAGGCATTTCAGTGATGATTTTAGCCTCACGGACAACGCTTTCTATACTGCGTGAACGCACGGTTCTGCCCTGATGGAAAGCAAGAGCACAGAAGTTGCAGCCGCCAAAGCAACCACGGTTATGAGTTATCGAAAACCGCACTTCTGTAATAGCGGGAACGCCGCCCTCCTTTTCATACATCGGGTGGTATGTCCGCATATAAGGCAGCGCATAAACCTTGTCAAGCTCTTCTCTTTCAAGCGGCGGCATAGGCGGATTCTGCACTAAAATCTTGTCGCCGTAGCGTTCAAGCACTGCCTTGCCGTATATAGCATCCTGATTGCGGTACTGTATGCCGTAAGCCTTGGCATACTTGGCTTTATCGGTTTTAAGCTCGTCATAGTCAAAGGTTTCTACAGCATCGTAATGCAGTTTTTCCCCCTCTTTAGCGAGAAAAACCGTACCCCTGACATCGCGTATTTTCTTTATCGGTACACCCTTGTCAAGCAGTGCCGCAATGCGCAAGAGAATGTTCTCGCCCATACCGTAGGTTATCATATCCGCACGGCTGTCAACAAGCAGTGAACGGCGCACCTTGTTATCCCAATAGTCGTAGTGTGCAAAGCGGCGGAGCGATGCTTCAAGTCCGCCGAGTATTATCGGAACATTGCCGTATGCTTTGCGTATACGGTTTGAATAAACTATGCACGCGCGGTCGGGACGTCTGCCTGCCTTGCCGCCGGCAGAATAGTAGTCATCCGAGCGTTTTTTCTTAGCCGCGGTGTAGTGTGCAACCATAGAATCTATGTTTCCTGCGCTCACCAAAAAGCCAAGACGAGGACGTCCGAATTCCTTGAAAGCATCGCAGCTTTTATAGTCGGGTTGCGCCAGAAATCCTATGCGAAAGCCTGCATTTTCAAGCACTCGCGTGATTATTGATGCGCCGAAAGAGGGGTGGTCTACATATGCATCGCCATTGACGTATACAAAGTCAACCTCGCCCCAGCCGCGCTGCTCCATTTCCTTTCTGTTAACCGGTAAAAATTCCATATATAAGACAAAAAAGGAGAAACAGTTTTAGTGTTTCTCCTTTCCTTTCGTTTAAAATCCTTAGATTTTGATGTGATTATCTTGCTACTTCTTCCATTATAAAGGCTTCGAGAACGTCGCCCTCTTTAATGTCATTAAAGCGTTCAAGACCTACACCGCACTCATAGCCTGCCGCTACCTCACGGACGTCATCCTTGAAACGGCGGAGAGAAGAAATCTTATCCTCAAAGATCACGATACCGTCACGGACTACGCGAATCTGTGCGTTTCTCGAAATCTTACCGTCCTGAATGTAACATCCTGCAATGGTACCGACATTGGGTACACGGATAGTCTGGCGAACCTCAGCGTGACCGAGAAGAGCCTCGCGGAACTTGGGCGCGAGCATACCCTTCATAGCAGCCTCGATTTCTTCAATACACTCGTAAATTACACGGTAGGTACGCACATCTACGCTCTGACGTTCAGCTGCATCAAGTGCACTGCGGTCGGGACGTACATTAAAGCCGACAATGATAGCCTCGGATGCAGCAGCAAGCATT
>JAZSKM010000055.1:0-16209 GCA_045534835.1 Eubacteriales bacterium
ACGAGATCCAAACGCTAGCGCGTTTGCCCTGCGGGTTTCGACTCCGCTTCGCTTCGCTCAAGATGACAGCGTGGGGCGAAACCGCCGTAGGCGGAATCTCGTGGTGGTGCGGTACGATAGTCCCTATGACCAACTCCCCAAACGGAGAGTTTTTTGTCAATAAAATGTAGCAACGGGCTCGTCAGGCGCACTTGTTTTTTCTATGTCAGTGACATATATTACAGGGCCTTTTCTGCCGTAAAGGTTATTAAAGCGAATTTCAATTTTACCTATTAATTTTACCCAATCGCCGTTTCTGAACAGGCCTCGATTATCGCTCTTGCAAGCAAAACCGGCATAAATGGTATCGTCGGCACAGCAGGTCATAAGCTTCCGACCGCCGACAAAGGTGTCGTCGGGAAAATCCTTTCCAATGGCGACAAGCGCCTTGAAAGAAACGACCTTGCCATCGTATTTGTCCATTTCTTCGGACGTATCCCTATACCACAGCGCGTAATCGCGGTCGGCAATTTCTATAATAGGAGCATTGATATCAAAGGGAAGCGGGTCTACAATGTCATCATACTCTGCGGTGCCGTCTGTATACTCATATGCAATGTCGATGCGGCGGCTGATAGCGCGAACAAGCTTATGAAGCGGCATTTTATCGCCGCCTTTTTTGCAGCGGTTAAAGATAACAAGCTCGGCACTGCTGATCTTGTCATAAACAAGTGTTCGCATATTAGCATTATAGCTTTCGATGGTGTTTGCATCAGCGAACATAAGCTCCTGATAAACTACCCAGTCCTGAGGCATCTTTTCATAAAAGTCGCTCAGTAGCCACATACCGTTATACTCAACGATGACCTTCTCGGCTTTTGCTTTTCTTGTGAGCCTTATAAGGTTTTCTTCGTTAAACTCGGACTCATCCTCAAGCGTTGCAACGGTTATATTCTTCATATACGGAGCATTTGCATCATATTCTTCTTCACCCTCTTCACAAAGCAGAAGAAGGGTTGGCTCACCGTCGTTGAAACGCTTGTCTTCAAGAGTTTCTCTGATGAATTTTGTTTTTCCGGACTCTAAAAAACCGGTGAATAAATAAACTCTTACTTCTTTTTCCATTTTTTATACTCTAAAAAGTTCTTTGATCTTATCTTCATTTAAGTTTGAACCGATAACACAGATTTTACCGATGGTTTCAGAGCGTCCTTTGCGAACGTCAGACTCTTTTGGTACATAGTCGAAATGTATCCAACCGTCATTTGCCGATACAATTCCTTTTGAACGAAGAACTATGCCATAAGTTTCTTCGTCTGCAAGGCTCCTAAGAATAGCATTGATTTCATCGAGGGAATACTTCTTGATAGTTTCAAATCCAACAGCGGTAAACACTTCATCTGCATCGTGGTGATGATGCTCGTGACAGTGGCACTCCTCGCCGTGCTCGTGGTGATGGTGTTCGTGACAGTCACACTCTTCACCGTGTTCGTGGTGATGGTGTTCGTGTACCTTGTGGTGGACCTCTTCGAGTTCTTTTGAGAGAAGCTTTGCAGTTTCCATAGCGTTAAGTATCTGCTTGCCGTCGAGCGAATCCCAAGGGGTTGTGATGATGTTTGCTTCATCGTTAAGACCGCGGATGAGTTCAATAGTTTCTGCAAGTTTTTCTTCGGTTGCATCCTGAGAACGGCTCAGGATGATTGCACGTGCGTTTTCAACCTGATTACAGAAAAACTCGCCGAAGTTCTTAAGATACATCTTGCACTTTTTGGCATCTACAACTGTAGAGAAACTATTAAGGGAAATATCGTCACGTCCGAGTTTCTCAACTGCACTTATAATATCGCTGAGCTTTCCGACTCCCGAAGGCTCAATAACAACTCTGTCCGGCGAAAATCTGTCAAGCACCTCGGAGAGTGATTTCTCAAAATCGCCAACAAGGGTGCAGCAGATACAGCCAGAGTTCATCTCGGTGATTTCTATACCCGAATCTTTAAGAAAACCGCCGTCAATGCCAATCTCGCCAAATTCATTTTCGATAAGTACGACCTTTTCGCCGACAAGCGCTTCACTAAGCAGTTTTTTTATAAGAGTTGTTTTACCTGCGCCAAGAAAGCCCGAAATAATATCAATTTTTGTCATAATCTATTTTCCTTTTCACTTGTATTCTAATAAATTATTATACCACTTAAATAAAAAAATTCAATATAAAAATTAAAAGCCCGACAAAAGTCGGGCTTTCGGTTATGACTGAACGCTGTAGTTGGGAGCTTCTTTAGTAATATTAATGTCGTGGGGGTGTGACTCACGTAAACCCGCTGCACTGATCTTGGTAAACTTACCGTTAACCTTAAGATCTTCGATTGTAGGAGTACCGCAGTAGCCCATACCGGAGCGGAGACCGCCCATAAGCTGATATACAGTGTCGGATACAGGTCCCTTGTAAGGAACACGACCTTCAACACCTTCGGGAACGAGCTTCTTTGTACCGGTCTGGAAATATCTGTCCTTGGAGCCTTTTTCCATAGCAGCAAGCGAACCCATGCCGCGATAAACTTTGAACTGACGGCCCTGATAAATTTCGCTTTCGCCGGGGCTTTCCTCACAACCCGCAAGGAGAGAGCCGACCATAATAACGTCAGCGCCTGCAGCGATTGCTTTAACGATATCGCCACTGTACTTAATACCGCCGTCACCGATAACGGGAATGTTCATTTCTGCCGCAACAGATGCCGCGTTCATAATAGCGGTGATCTGGGGAACACCGATACCGGAAACAACGCGGGTGGTACAGATAGAACCGGGGCCAATACCAACCTTAACCGCATCGGCGCCTGCCTTTATAAGGTCACGGGCAGCCTCAGCGGTGGCAATGTTACCTGCAATAATCTGAGCCTCAGGGAAAGCATCCTTAACCTTAGAAACGCATTCGATAATGCCCTTTGAATGTCCGTGCGCAGAATCGAGAACGAGGAAGTCTGCATTTGCTTCGAGAAGAGCACCAGCGCGGTCAAGAACGTCCTTGGTTACACCGATAGCGGCACCGCAGATAAGTCTGCCGCGGCTGTCTTTCGCGGAATTGGGATATTTAAGAGTCTTAAGAATGTCTTTAATGGTAATAAGACCGCAAAGCTTTCCGTTATCATCAATGAGAGGAAGCTTTTCTATCTTGTGCTGACGTAGAATTTCTTGCGCCTGCTCAAGAGTAGTACCCTTAGGAGCGGTTACAAGATTGTTTCTTGTCATTACATCGCTGATTTTAACATTGTAATCGGTCAAGAAGCGCATATCACGGTTAGTGATAATACCAACTAGATAGCCGCTTGCATCACAAATCGGTACGCCGGAAATGCGGAATTTGTGCATGAGGCCATCGGCTTCATAAACAAAATTGTCCTCTCCAAGTGTAAAGGGGTTAGAAATAACACCATTCTCGTTTCTCTTAACCTTGTCAACCTCTTCAGCCTGCTGCTCAATGGTCATATTCTTGTGAATAACACCTGCGCCGCCCTCGCGTGCCATTGCGATAGCCATATCAGCCTCTGTAACGGTATCCATGGCAGCACTTATGAGCGGAACATTGAGCGTGATTTTGTTGGTAAGGCGAGTTCCGAGGTTAACCATATCGGGAGTAACCTCGCTCTTGGCGGGAATCAAGAGAACATCGTCAAAAGTAACGCCGTCTTGGATGATTTTGTTATTGAAATCAATTTTTGACATTTTAGACTCCTTGCTATTTTTTGAAAATATTATACAAAAAACTTGGGAGTATGTCAATCAAAAAAACACAAAAATATCACGAAAATTAAATAATTATTTCAGTGAAATTACGTACTCGCCATTTTTATCCAGAATTATATCACTTGCGGCATCGGGAGACAGTGCGGCAATGGAAGAGTTCCCGTAGATGCAGGTCGCATTATTTTTAAAATCAAAGCTGTTTTTGGCAATGGGTGAATGCTGACCGTAAATGATATATTCCGCCTTGGCGACACTTGATGTGTAGTCAAGCTTGGTGTCGTTAAAGGAGGAGCCAAGATACAGCATGTCGTTATCTTTACTTGAAATTTTGAGGCAAATAACGGGATGCGTCGAGCGCGATATAAAAACAGGTTCAAGCACTGTAATTTCAGTACCGTTAAATTTTATTGGCTTGTCGTAGTCAAACCAGACTATCTTTACTCCGTTTTCCGCAGCTACCTCCGCAATTGAAGCTATAAAAGCATTCGAGTCATTATTGGTTCTCGGTAAAAATACCGAATGGATATTTGTCCGCGAACAAAGCTTTGTAAACATACTTATGTGCAGTGAATGGCAGTGAGTGAACATAAACGCCGAAATCTCGGGTGAATAGTTTTGTTCCGAGATGTGCTCAGCTCTGTACGCTGCAGACGAAGCGCCGGTAGAAATGTCTATACACAGAGTTTCGCTACGGTCGGTTATTACTATGCCGTCATTTCCGCCTTGAGTAAAGTAGGTAACATTCGTTAGGTCATAAAGAAAATGATTAAATACAAAGATGCAGGCGGCAATTAGAATAATCGAAATAACAGGAGGCAGCAAAACAAGCAGACGTTTTCTTAGAGGTATTGCTAACATTATCAGCATAGCAATACAGCTCAAAACCGATATAGGAACAACAAAACTATGGTTCAGGGAAATCAAAAGATTGTCAAAGCCACAAATGTAGTCGCAAATCAGTTTTATAAAATCATAAAGTAAATCACAAACGTATGTAATCGGATAGAATCTGTGAAAAATTATACAAAACGGACCTAAATATAGAAGTAGAGAAATAAGCGGAACAACTACGAGGTTGGCAATAGGGGCCACTGCTGAAATTTCGCCAAACACCGCTGCAACTATAGGTAACGTTATAATAGAGATAAATGTTGAAATTAAAAGGTTTGTTACAATTGCAAAAAGTATCTTTCCGCATAAACCTAAGTTTTTAAAGGTGCTTTTCAGACTGCCTGTTAAGTCATTTATTATAAGAATTGTAAGTGTCGCTATAAAAGAAAGCCATAGTGAAACGCTTAAAACAGCATACGGTGAAACCAGTAAAATTACCGAAACGGCTATGGCAAGCGCGGTATATGAGTCCTTCGTCCTACCGAGTAAAAATCCAAAGTATGCAATGATTGACATAATTCCTGCTCTGCAAACAGACTCAGAAAATCCCGTAAGTCCCATGTAAAATAGCGCTACAAAAATCAAAATAAAGTATACTGCCTTTTTGTTAAATCCAAAGGCGGAAAGCAGTACGGCGAGCATACCGAGAATAATGGTAAAATGGGTGCCGCTGATTGAGAGAATATGAGAAATTCCCATACGGCGGAAGTTTAAACTTGTTCCATTTTCAAGGTCGTCTCGCTCACCGAGTAGAAGCGCTTTTATAAGTCCCGAAGAAGCGTTAAGTGAGCCTGAGTCAATTCTGTTTGCGAGTGTTTCGCGCATGTCAGAGAAGAAATACTTTAAAGTATTTTCTTCCTTGCCTACTGTCTGTGCACTTTCAAATTCCGCATATGCAAGAATACCGCTTGCAATATTGTTATTTCTCTCGTTGAAACCGAAATTGTTTTCGGAAAAAGGTAAGAAGGTTGCACTTGTGCTGATGATATCTCCTTTTTCGTAGTAAGTTGGTCCAAGTGAAGACAATTCGATATAAATATCAGTTTGCACTTCGTTTACTGTAAGAAGTTTTGCTGTGTAAACCGATGTATAACTTGCAGAATACGTACATTCGTCTATTCTTGCGGTAATATTATATGTATCGCTATAACTTTCCGCATTTGCAAGTGTTCGGTCGAAGAATTTATGCGAAGAGAGTAGGGCAATCAAAGCAAAAAGTACACATAAAAGGGTATTAAAGGCGGTTCTTTTTCCTGAATTATTCGTCAAAGCGTATATGCACGATGAGATCAAGGAAATGACTGCTACAAACGTAATTACTGAAAGGCAGTATATTCTTATTTTAAGTCCAACCGTTGCAGAAATCGCAGTAGTAAGTATGAATATACACAGTGCAAGTAAAAGAGGACGTTTTGAAAATAAGCTCATTGTTTGATTCCCTTCGACATTAAATGACAACACCGACATTATACTAATTATGAACTGTAAAATCAATATTTCTCCTGCACTTTTTGGGGTTGATTATTTCTCTACTGTACCTTATAATGATAGATATAGTAATAAAATTACGGAGGAAAACATGGAACTGATTATTTCCGGCTATGGCGAAGAGGGCAAAAATAATATTGTAAAGTGCAACGAGTTTGGCGAGGTTGTCTGGGCGGACACTATAGAGGCCCCCAGCTTTACTATCGTTTCAGGAAACCGTATGTTTGCGGTTACTGAGGTAGAGGACTACTCTTATATGCATTCATATGTAAAAGACGGCATAGGTTACAAAAGAGTTGATAGCGTTAAGTTTGACGGTACATATCTCTGTCATATATGCTATTCCGAAAAACATAATATGCTTTTTGGCGCTTGCTGGGGCTCTGGCCATTTGCTTTATGCAAGCCTTGATGATGAGGGTAAGTTTGTAAAGTCAAATTCTATTTATCAACCTAATGAAAGCGGAGATGAAACACTTATCACACGTGTTCATTATGTCGGACTTAATAAGGCAGAGGATACCTTAATGGCAAATAATGTAGGTCTTGATATCATATACTTTTATGATATCCGCGACGGCGAGCTTTATGAAAAGGACCGTATTTACACAGAAAAGGACCAGCATCCGAGACATTCTGTATTCAACGCCGACGAGAGCATACTGTATGTTATCACTGAACTTTCAAATGAAGTCCTTGTATATAAAATGCCTGAAAAACGATTTCTGCAAAGAATTTCAACATTGCCCAAGGGATTTGTAGGCAAGAGCCATTGCTCTGCTATCTGTCTTTCGCCCGATGGTAAGACCGTTTACGGTGCTAACCGTTACAGCGAATCTCTTGTTTTCTTCGGTGTTAACGATGACGGCACTCTTTGTGAAATACTGCGTCTTGATACCGAGGGTGAAAAGCCTCGCCATATGATACTTTCAAATGACGGAAAGACTTTAATCGTATGCTATCAGGTTTCGGGAGAAATATGCATAATGCCGCTTGGTGATGACGGACTGCCGATAGAGGGCGCTTCGCACAAGTTCCCGTTCTCTGAGGCAGCTTGTGCGGCCGATATTCTTTAAGATTTTCACAAAAACTTCACATTGTCTTGCATTTATCTGCAAAATGTGCTATAATGTGATAACTTTTTGTAGCGAATGGAGACTATATGAAGAAGAATAAGCGCCGCTTTGGCGATAGAAGAGACGGCAGACGTGTTCGCACATTGCCGCCGATGGCATACCTTGAGCCGTATATTATGCGCACAAGAAATGATGCTCAGAATTTTTTTGAGGACAGTTTTGATATAACCGAAACTGATAAGTTTATGCGTGAGCTTCGCAAGCAGGGATATAAGAATTTAAGCATTCTACACGTGATTTTGGCTGCCTATATCCGTACCATTGCTTCAAGACCGGGCATCAACCGTTTTATATCTGGGCAGAAGATTTATCACAGAAACAGCATTGAAGTTAATATGACGGTTAAAAAGGAGATGTCGCTTGAGTCTCCCGATACGATGGTTAAGGTGTTTTTTGAGCCCACGGATACAATCTATGATGTATACGAAAAGTTCAATAAGGTTGTAGAAGAGGCTACCGCAGAGGACAGCAATACAGATTTTGATAAGATTGCCAAAACGCTTTCTAAAATCCCCGGACTCATTTTCCGCGGCGCTATGAGCTTTCTTTTCTTCCTTGACTATTTTGATATGCTTCCCAAGGTACTTCTTAACATCAGCCCTTTTCACGGCTCGCTCATAATTACAAGTATGGGTTCACTCGGTATTCCGCCGATTTATCACCATTTGTACAACTTCGGTAATCTTCCTGCGTTTATTTCGTATGGCAGAAAATACCACAAGAATGTTATGAATGCAGACGGGGAAATGGAACGACGCACATTTGTTGATATGAAGGTTGTATGTGACGAAAGAATATGTGACGGATATTATTATGCTTCCGCATTTAAGCTTATCAAGAAGCTTGTTGTTTCGCCTTCGATTCTCACAACGCCGCCTGAAACTATAATTGAAGATATTGACTGAAGAAAGCAGGAACAAAAGTTCCTGCTTTCTTTATGACTCAAGCTGCTTGCCCAAAAAGGATGCTGCAGTTTGAATTAACTTAATCTCCACATCGCGGGCTATTGATGAGTTGTTTACTCCTTCGATAGGCATCAGTGAAGCGACACATCCCACAATATCGCCATCGCTGATAATTGGCATCGCACAGCTTATATAATGCGAGCTAGCATCGTTTATTGCTGAAATTTTGTTTGAATCACCGTTCTGAATATAAAGTGAACGGCTTTCGATAACGTCTTCAAGCTCGTCTGACAGTTTTTTATCAGTATATTCTTTTTTGGGAACACCTGCACAGGCGATAACTGCATCTCTGTCCGAAATGATTACCGACATACCGCAAGTTTTATTTAAAGTGTCAGCGTATTGTGCGGCAAAAGAAACCAGTTCACCGATAGGTGAGTATTTTTTAAAAATCACCTCTCCCTCGCGGTCTGTGTATATTTCAAGCGGGTCTCCCTCACGGATTCTGAGAACACGGCGTATCTCCTTGGGTATAACGACTCTGCCGAGGTCGTCTATTCTTCTGACTATTCCTGTTGCTTTCATATATAATTCTCCTTAAAATTTGTAATAACAAATTGTGAAGTTAGTATTTGTAATCCGCGGAGAATTATACACATTAAAGCGATATAACGCGGCATTTCGCAAAAAGGCGACGATTTAATTTTAACTCATAAATGACATTTTTTAAAGCAGTTGCAATTTTGCAGTATGTATGGTATAATAAACACAAGTTTTTAAGCGAAAGCAGGATTATAGATGAACGGTGTACAAAAGACAATTGGCATTATCGGCGGGATGGGACCGCTTGCAACTGCCGATTTGTTTTCCAAACTTATAAATATGACCTCCGCCGAGCGTGATGGTGAGCATATCCATATCTTAATTGATAATAATCCCAAGACCCCTGATAGAACTAAAGCGATTTTAAACGGAGGCGAATCTCCACTTCCGTACCTTACGGCTTCTGCCCGCAAGCTCGAAGCTATTGGTGCTGATTTTTTGATAATTCCGTGCATTACTTCGCATTTTTATTTGGCGGAGCTCCGTTCCTCGATAGATGTTCCGGTTATAAGCATAATCGAGGAAACAGCGAGGGCGCTTTTAAAGAACGGCATTAAAAAAGTTGCACTCCTCGCGACAGACGGTACGTGCAAATCAGGAGTTTTTGACAAGGTTTTTTCTGCTGTGGGGATTGAGATATTATATCCTTCTCCCAAAGCTCAAAAAGCCCTTATGGGAGTTATTTACGACGGAGTTAAGGCAGGAGTTGCTAATTATGATACTAAGCTGCTGAACGACGATATTCTTCGAATGGAAAGCGAAGGCGCGGAGGCTGTTATTCTTGGCTGTACCGAGCTTCCGCTCGCAGCTGAAATGTACGGAATTTCGGGTCGGCTTATTAACCCCACCGATATTCTTGCAAAAGCGGCTGTAAAATATGCAGGCTACGAGGTCAAATAAAAAGATGCAAGCGTATTTGCTTGCATCTTTTTGCTATTCATAGATCACAGTTTCATCAGCAATCTTTGCGGTTACTGTATCGCCTGCTTTGATTTTGCCTTCGAGCATTGCTTCTGAAAATGAGTCCTCAATTAAATTGGTGATTGCTCTGCGCAACGGGCGTGCACCGTAAACGCGGTCATATCCTTTCCTTGAAACATACTCGACAACCGTGTCATCAAAACTGATATCTACTCCGATATCGCTTATACGTTTCTTTATTTCTGAGAGCATAATTGATGCAATCTTTTTAATATCCTCATCATCAAGACGGTTAAATACAATGATATCGTCAAGGCGATTGAGAAACTCAGGGCGGAAAGTAGACTTTAATGCCTGCATAACATTTTCTTCGATATTATTCTTTTCCGCATCAGCTGAATTTGAAGCAAAGCCAAGTGATTTCGTTTTCTCGGTAAGTGCTGCGGCACCTACGTTTGAAGTCATAATAATTACTGTGTTCTTGAAGTCGACTTTTCTGCCTTGTGAATCTGTAAGAATACCATCGTCAAGGATCTGGAGCATAATGTTAAATACATCGGGATGTGCTTTTTCAATTTCGTCGAAAAGCACTACCGAATATGGCTTGCGGCGGATTTTTTCTGTGAGCTGGCCGCCCTCATCATATCCAACATAGCCGGGAGGAGAACCGATAAGCTTTGAAACGCTGTGCTTCTCCATATACTCTGACATATCAATACGGATCATTGCATCCTCACTGCCGAACATAACAAAGGCAAGTGCTTTTGTAAGTTCGGTTTTTCCTACGCCCGTAGGGCCAAGAAAAATGAATGAGCCGAGGGGCCGTTTGGGATCCTTTAGTCCCATTCTGCCGCGCTTTATCGCCTTTGAAAGCGTATCCACAGCCTTGTCCTGACCTATAATTCGTTCTTTGAGAATTTTATCAAGGTTAAGCAGTCGCTTACTTTCTTCGCTTTCAAGCTGTTTTACGGGGATGCCTGTCCAAGCTGTAACAATGTCAGCAATGTTGTCTTTAGTTACAGTAAGCGAAGTGCTGCTGTTGCTTTCCTGCCACTTTGTCTTTTCTGCCGTAAGATTTTCGCGCAGCTCGTGCTCCTTGTCGCGTAAGGTAGCGGCATCTTCAAATTTCTGTGCTTTGATTGCCTCTTCTTTATCTTTTACAATTTTAGCAATTTCGTCCTCAAGTTTCTTTATATCAGGCGGAGAAGTGAAGCTCGTTATACGAAGCCGCGACGATGCTTCGTCAATAAGGTCAATAGCCTTGTCGGGAAGAAATCTATCGCCAATGTAGCGCACTGAGAGGTTTACGGCGGCTGAAATAGCCTCGTCCGAGATTTTTAATTTATGATGCGCTTCGTATTTGTCACGCAAGCCTTTAAGAATTAAAATAGCCTCCTCGGGAGTAGGCTCGCCTACCATAACAGATTGAAATCTGCGTTCAAGGGCGGCGTCCTTTTCAATATTTTTGCGATACTCTTCTATTGTGGTAGCGCCGATCAACTGCATTTCACCGCGTGCAAGTGCTGGCTTTAAAATATTGGCAGCATCCATAGCACCCTCGGCTGCACCGGCACCTACTAGCGTGTGAATTTCGTCAATAAACAAAATTATATTTGGGTTGTCTGCTACCTCGTTCATAACATTTTTAAGGCGTTCTTCAAATTCTCCTCTGTATTTTGCGCCCGCTATCATCGAGGAAATGTCGAGTATGACGACCTGTTTATCAATCAGCATCTCAGGGACGTTTCCATCCGTGATTCTTTGTGCAAGCCCTTCGACAACGGCAGTCTTACCAACACCGGGTTCACCGATAAGGCAGGGGTTGTTTTTTGTGCGGCGCGCCAGAATCTGAATTACGCGGTCAGTTTCCTCGTTTCTGCCGATGATTGGATCAAGCTTTCCTGCTTTTGCCTGAGCGGATAGATTTCGGCCATACGAGGAAAGTGTGGGGCATCCCTTGATTTCCTTTTCCTTGTGAGGATGCTTCCCCTGTACATCTTGACCTCTATGCGAGTGTCCTTCGTTATCTGTGTTGCCGCCAAGGTAAGTAAGCAACTCTTTTTTTAGTTCATTTACGCTTGCGCCAAGGGAAGCGATGATTTTACTTGCGACACAGTCGCTTTCTTCAAGCAGAGAGAGAAGAAGATGCTCTGTGCCGATATATCCGTGGCCGTAGCGCGAAGCGGCATAGGCGGAAAATTCTATAATCTGCTTTGTACGCGGCGTCATATCCGCGGCGGTCACGGTAGTGGGATTGCCTTTTCCCATACTCTGAACAATTACTTCCGTAACTTTATGTGTATCTATTCCTTTTGAAAGCAGTGCCTGCGCCGCAACGCTGCTACCGTCTTTTGTAAGGCCTATAAGAAGATGCTCAGAGCCGATATATGTGTGACCGAGCTCGCGTGCCGCAAGCAGTGCGTTATTAAGTGCGTTTTGTGCTTTTTCGGTAAAACGGTTGTTCAACACGATTCCTCCTTAAATTCTTTTTTTACGATTTTAGCGCGTAACACATCGCGCTTCAAAGTATCTGATGCTGCATCAGGAGCATTAAAAATAATATGTGCAGGCATCGCCTTATATAAAAGGGTATCTAGACTTTTGATACTGATTTCATTGACAATTTTCAGCGAGACTCCAAGCCGTGAATATGCATAGCATTCAAAAAACTCTTTAGTAGATAATATATGTGCGTATTTTAATGTTCCCACAGATCGCATAATCTTGTCAGTAAGGTTTTCGGGAGCCGTATTTAGCAAGGAAGCCCTTGCATCGAGCTCGTCATTTGCTACTCTCTCGGCAATGGTTTCTATCTTTCTGAAAATGTCATTTTCGGAAATACCGAGCGATAGACTGTTCGAAATCTGATATATAAATGCTTCTGCCGAAGAACCCTCGCCATAGATGCCTCTTATCGTCACGCCTATTTTCTCAAGTTGAGATTTAACCTCGCCGATTCTATTTGTGAGGGTGAGGGCAGGCAGGTGCATCATAACGGAAGCCCTTAGTGCAGTACCGAGATTAGTGGGGCAGTGAGTCAGGAACCCAAGCTCGTTGTCGTATGCGTACTTTATATTATTTCCGATCTTTTTTTCGACTTCGAGTATTTTTTTGCCTGCGTCAAAAATATTGAGCCCGTCAGAAAATGCCTGAAATCTTAGATGATCCTCCTCACAGACCATAATATAGACTTCGGCATTATCATTGTAAAAAAGTGAGTGCCTTTCGTCGTCGGCTGCAAATTCACGGCTGACCTTGTTTTCCTCGGAAAGCTTTGCGAATAATAGCTTGCTTTTGTTATTATCAATCCTTTCATAATCGCTGTCGGCAAGCGAATTACCGATTTTTTCTACGATTTCTTTTCTGCAGGCATCGTCTAAAACTGGTGCAAAGGGATAGTCAACAATATTTCTTGCAAGGCGCACACGGCTTTTGATTATTACTTCGGGAGAAATACTTATACTCATATCTTTTCTCCTTTTATTTCTTTGATCGCATCACGTAGTACAGCTGCTTCTTCGTAGTTTTCCGCAGTAATAGCCTCGCTCAGCCTTTTTTGAAGCCTGTCAAGCTCTCCCATATCTGTTGTTGTATTTGGTGATGAGTTTTCAGGCATATGACCGCAATGCTTTGCTGAGCCGTGGATTTGCCTGATTATTATATCAAGCTCACTCTTGAACGTTTTGTAACATTCGGGGCAGCCAACTTTACCGAGTTTTCGTATGTCGTTAAAGCGCAGACCGCATAAATTACAAACCTTTTCAGGATTAGAATTGCCCTGCGAGGGTGTTTTGAAGAACGGTTCGAAAAAGCCGAAACTTCCGGAAGGAGAATTGAACTTTTTAGAACATTCCTTGCACAGAGCAACGGAGGTTGTTTTCCCGTTTATATTTTGTTGATAAAAGAAAACAGCGGTTTCTTTTTTGCAGTTTGTACAGAGCATAATAACTCCTTTCTTAAAAAGGCTACTTCATTATTGCAAGAAGAAGGTTTTTAAAACTTCCTGCACGAACCGTGTCCTGAATTTCACGCGGTAGGCAGGCAAGTGCACTTTGCGAAAGGGAAGCAGTGGCATAGCGTTTTTCTCTTGCGGTAATAATATCAGCGGCATAAAGTGCATCTAAAATTGAAATAAAATCCTTTTCACACAGAGTATTGCCGAGCGAAGAAAAAACAGTCATAAGCATTTCATTTTCTTCAAAAACCTTGCGTACGATACGTATATATCCTCCGCCTCCGCGGCGGCTTTCGATAATATAACCTTTTTCGGGAGTGAAGCGTGATGCTACAACATAATTGATCTGGCTCGGAACACAGCCAAGGCGCTTTGCAAGGTCATTTCGCTTAATTTCAAGTGTACCTCCGCAGTCGTTAAGCATTTCGTCGATAAATGCGGCAATTGAATCAGAAATTAACATAGAAACCTTCCTTTCATATGACTTTGATTTAAGTTTACTGTAATGGTCAACAAAAGTCAAAGTCAAAAATAGTCAAAGATTTGGCGAGAAAATGAATTATTTTCATTTTTCTCGCCAAATTCTTGTAATTTCTGCGTTTTTCTTTAGTTTTTACGAATTTTCAATGTGCTTGTTGTAATTGCGGACTAAAGCATTCCAAGTAGCCTTGTTAATAATTCCGCTTGGTTCAATAGTGTTTCTCATCTGAAATCTTCTCACCGCGTTTTCGGTACTCTCGTCAAACTCCCCGCTTAAAGTAAGAGGTTCAAAGTCATCATACGCAACGGTGAGCGTGTTAAGCAGGGCTTGGATTATCACTACAAAATCGCTTTTTTCGCCTCTTGAAACGTTCTGTCCGTTTCGTAATAGATATAAGGGGAGCGGCTCGCTCACTTCAAACTCTGCTTCGAGTGCAAGTTCATAAAGGAGGTCGTATGTCGCTTTGTCCACCTCGCCTGTGGGGTTTAGTCCGTTTTCCCTTTGGAATTCTATTACCGCAAGCCTTGTACTTTCTCTGAATAGCCCGTCTACAGGTACCGTTACCTGCATACCACTGTTGATTTGCAAAGTGCGAAGAAGCTCTTGAATGTGTCTAACAACCGCGGTTCTGTCATCATTCTGGTATGTCATTATTCCTCCGTGTCGGCAGTTACTGTGTACCCCGGAAATTGCCCAGGTGCTGTCGTAGCTCCGTTATATAAATCTTCGTATGTATTAATTATTTCATTCCAGGTTTCAACGTCTGCAACACCGTCCTCTTCGAGACCGAAAAGCCTTTGAAATGCAGCTACTGAATTATATGTCATAGCACCGAAATATCCCGTTACTGGAACTGTCGGGATCTGTGTATAAGTTCTTGCAATATAGTTGAGATACTCCTGGAGCAGGGTCACATATTCACTGTCGGTTCCAACTCTTAATGCAAAGCCTCCGTACGGAACAACGGTCCCCTCTGTATATTCAGTTGGGAGAGATGCAACCAATCCTTGATATACATTGTAAATCTCATACCACGTGCTTTCGTCTACTACTCCAGTTACGGGAAGAGAATAGGTCTGTTGAAAACTGCGGACTGCGTCTGCAGTGGAGCTGCCGAATTCGCTGTCAAGCGCCGTTTGCTGTACGGTAGGAACAAACAGGGAGATGTAGGATAAAAAATACTGTAAAAGCCTAACACCGCTACCGGTGCTTCCGATCGTCAACACCTCGGGAAACTGCTTTGAAACCTCATCAAAAGTTACACCTTCGGAATTAAGTTCTGAAAGTCTTTTTACACTGTTGTAAATTCTTAATATGCTGTACCAGGTTGCTCTTCCTACAATTCCGTCGGGGGATAAATTAAATATTCTTTGAAACTCTTTTACCGCTTCTTCGGTTTCTCCCCCAAAGAAACCGTCGGCAGGATAAATTTTTGGTATTGCAGGATAATTTTTTGAAATTCTGTTAAGTCTTATTTGCAGTCGCTGAACATCATCACCGCCAGAGCCAAGCCTTAGCGGCACATTAGGCACGCTTGAATCGGGAGCCATAAGCGGAACGTTAGTTTCTATATTTATGTTGTCGCCGTAATAATTTTGGAGAATTTCGTACGGCACAAGCCCTTCGTTTGCGAGAGTGACTGTCCCCCACTGAGAAAGCCCTTGACACTGAGACTGCACGCCGTCGCAATACTGAGCAAAGAGTGGCTCTACAAAACCTTGGCGGCGTATGGAACTGTCAAAAATTTCATCAACTATGCGCGAAATGTTTTCAAAATAGTCGCGGCCTTCGACAAAGAACTGGTCGTTTTGCGTTGTATTTGTAATATCAAAGTCATAGCCTCGGCTTCTGTAATACTCGGTATAAATTCTGTTAAGCGCAAATGATAGCTGTGCGTAAATGTTTGCTCTTATTGCCGCCTCGGGCCAGGTAGGATATATTTCGCTTGAAGCAACGTTTTTGATATAGTCCACAAACGGTACTGTTACATTCGGCGCATCCGAATCGGGCGGACCTAAATGGACTGTTATGCTTTCGGGAATGAATGGAAGTTCGTATTGCATATTCTCGCCCTCACTTACAGACTCGGATTTTAAGTCGGAGGCCAAGC
>JAZSKM010000056.1:0-4125 GCA_045534835.1 Eubacteriales bacterium
GAACTGCCATAATAGCACCTGTGCCATAGCCCATCATAACGTAGTCGGAAATGTAAATCGGAATCGGATTTCCGTTTGCGGGATTTACCGCACAAAGTCCGTCAATACACACGCCTGTCTTATCCTTAACAAGCTGTGTACGCTCGAACTCGGTCTTCTTTGCGCACTCATCCTTATATGCATCAAGGGCATCAATATTTGCAATCCTGTCGCGGTACTTCTCAATAATAGGATGCTCCGGTGCAATAACCATAAAGGTTACGCCGAACATAGTGTCAGGACGGGTTGTATATATTCTGAGGCTGTCATCGGTTTCTTCACCGCCGAAAGTGAGCTTGAAGTTTGCAAAAGCACCCTCAGAGCGGCCTATCCAGTTTTCCTGCTGAAGCTTGACATTAGGAAGATAGTCAACCTTTTCGAGTCCCTGGAGAAGCTTGTCGGCATACTCGGTAATTCTGAGGTACCAAACGTCCTTGGATTTCTGAACGATATCGCTGTGACAGATATCGCATTTACCGCCCTGAGAATCCTCGTTTGAAAGGACAACCTTACAGCTTGGACAGTAGTTTACAACTGTCGTCGCACGAAAAACAAGACCTGCATCGAACATCTTGCGGAATATCCACTGTGTCCACTTATAATATCCCTCTTCGGTGGTATCAACGACTCTGTTCCAATCAAACGAAAATCCAACACGCTTGAGCTGAGAGGTAAACTTTTCGATATTGTTATCGGTAACCTGTCGTGGATGAATGCCTGTCTTTATTGCGTAATTTTCGGTGGGAAGACCGTAAGCATCAAAGCCTATCGGAAAAAGGACATTATATCCTTGCATTCTCCTCTTTCTGGAGATAACCTCAAGTCCAGAATATGCCTTGATGTGACCAACGTGCATACCTGCACCGCTGGGATAAGGGAATTCAACAAGACCGTAGAACTTCGGCTTGGAATAATCAGGCTTTGCCTCAAAAATATGGGCGTCCTCCCATTTTTTTTGCCACTTAGGTTCGATTTCTTTAAAATTATGCTTCATCTGTCTTGCCCTCGCTGTCCTCTGATCCGTCAAGTCCGGTCAGAAGATTCTTTATGTCAATTTCATTTTCTTCGTTATAAAGTTTTTCTATTTTATAGAAATCGCGCTGATCTCTTGTGAATATATGCACAAGCACAGAGCCGTAGTCCATAAGAACCCATGTTCCCGTTCCGCGTCCGTCGACACGTGTCATCATAGTTCCGTTTTCCTCAAGCTGATATTCAACCTCGTCGGAAAGCGCATTTACATGTGTAGTGGAACGTCCACAGCATATTACATAATAGTCAGCGATAATCGTCTGTTCTTCAACCCTAAAAACGCGAATATCCGAAGCGTTCTTTTTATCAAGCGCTTGCACGCAGAATTTTGCAAGATCAAACGGCTCTGCCAAATTAAACTTCTCTGCCATATTTATTCCTCACCTTCTGTGGTTTCAGGCACACTTGTTGTTTGAACATCAGTGGTCTGCGAATTCTCCGCCGGAGCATCGGTAGTTTCGTCGGCTAAAGTGCTCTCCGCTGTTTCCTCAGGCTCCAAGGTTTCGTCCGGCTCTGTGAATTCATCAGTAACAGTAACTTCCTCTGTTCCCTCAGGCTCCAAAGTTTCGTCAGTATCTGTAGTAAGTTCTCCGCTCTCTGATGGTTCATCGGTTCCGGTATGTACACCGCTCTCAACAGTTTCGCCGCTTTCAAGCGGATCGGTGGTGATGTCACTTCCCACAGTAGAGACCACGGTTTCATCAGCTTTTGCGGTAGTAGCTTTTGTAGAAGGCTTTGAAGAATAGTTATATTTGTAAATGTAAATATCGTCAGCGCCTTCAACAGTGTATGATTCCTCTTCCTTATGCGGAGTAAGGAAAACAGAGTGCATATATGAGCCATCGTCGTCGTAAAGCGCACCATCGCGGTCAAATATTTCAGGAGTTACATCAAAATTATATGAATTGAAGTACTCATTGACTGCAGAAATTGTACCGTCACGGAAAGCAAAGTAGTACCAGGTTCCCGATGTATCATACTGTCTGCCCTGCACGCCGGGAAGTGTAAGCATAACCATATTTCCAAGGTCTACTGAAAGCGCATTTTTTGCATAATAAATAAGATCCTGAAGAGGAATATCTGTTTCTACATACTCAACGACTTCTTCAATAATTTTAGAAATGGTTGAAACACTAAAACTGCTCTTTAGCTTATTTATGCACGCGCCGATAAATATCTTTTGTGCATCAACACGGCCTATATCGCCCTCGACATAATCCGCGCGGAAACGTATAAACTGCTCCGCCTTGTCGCCGTTAAGTGTCTGCAGCCCTTTTTTGAGATTGATTTTAAGTCCCTGAATAGGATCGTTGTATTTCATATCGAACGGAACATCAACCTCAACCCCGCCCATCGCATCAACGATGTTAACAAATCCGTTGAGATCCATAAGCGCATAGTAGTCGATTGTAATGCAGAAAACCTTTTCAAAGGTTTCCTCCATTCCCTTGATAGCAACCGCCATCGGATCCTCTGCCTTATTACGCAGGGCCTCGTTGTAGAAAGAAGCGAGCAAGGAATTAGCCTTGCGATTTCCGCGTCCTACGTCAATATAGGTATCACGTGGAATCTGCATCATACTTATCTGTCCGTCGGTGACGTTATAGGATGCAATTATCATAACATCGGTATTGAACGCCCAGCGGTCCTTACCTAAAATCAACACGTTGATTCTCTCGTTGTCACGCACGATGTCAACATCATTACCCTCTGTATCGGTAACAACTATATTAACGCCGCTTTCGTCAGGAAAAAAGCTCGGTCTGTCATCATATGTCGGCTTATACATCAAAAAAGCCGCAATGATTACCGCCAATACCACAAAAAGCGCGAGAATTACAGATGTAACGACCGCTGCAGTCTTGTTAGGCTTTTTATTTACTTTTTTCTTATTTTGCTTATTCATTTTTGTTTTCCTCTGAAATTTTCATCAAAAACATATTACGTGCCGAAAACGTATCGGGGGCAACTACACTATGTTCGTTTATCAAATTCTTAACGGTAAGGTCAAAAGACAGTACCATTGTTTTATACAAATGTAAAAGTTTATCTTTATCGCTGTTATATCTTTCGATTCCGCTCCAAAAATAATTTCTTAACGACCGGCAATCGGAAAAAGTACGGCTGGGCTCGATATAGTCAGCAAGATATATCATACAGTCAAATATACTCATATCGGCAGCACCGGTCGTGTGATTTCTGACAGAAGAAAGCACCTCTTCTGTAGCAAATTCAGGGAAATCTCTCTTTATAACTAACGGTGCTGTAACAGAATGAAGAACCTTTGGCGAATTTAAAACAACGCTGTCAACAATTATATCAAACTCTGAAATAATTTGCAACTGCAAATGTGTATCGTATTCCTTAGTAATGTCGTGAAGAAGAGCGGAAATCCTCACTTCTTCCTCTTTTTCGGGGATATACACCCTCGCAAGGCTTGCCGCCTCCTTTTCGGTAGAAAGGACGTGCCGCGAGCGATATTCGCCAAGGCGCGAGGTCACCTCTTCGCGCAAAATACGGAGCCTATCTTTTTGCATTAACATACAGCCCCTCTCTGAGAATATACTCGGCTACCGAAGGCGGAACGAGGTCGTCGATGTCCTCTCCGCGCTGCAAGCGGCTGCGGATTTCACTTGAGGAAACCTCATAAGGTTCAGCCGAAATTTTTATAAATCTCGCATTATAGTCTTCGGTAAGCTGCTTTACCTTTTGTTCCACCTCGTCGCCGTATCTAAAATCTCCCTCACGCTGCATATATGCAACCGAGGCGAGTTTAAATATTCTCCAAGCCTCGTGCCACTGTTCAAGTGTTAAAATCATATCGGTGCCGCAATAAATGCAGACCTCATCATAAATACCGTGCAGTGCCTGAACAGTATCGGAGGTATAGCTCTTGCCGCCGCGCAATATCTCCATATCAGATACATAAACACGGCAAGGAACGCAAAGTTCCTCAGCAACCAAATTAAGCATCGCGAGTCTCTGAGCATCGGTTGCGCTGTCCTCACGCTGCTTGTGAGGCGGTATAGCGGTAGGGATAATATAAAGAATGTC
>JAZSKM010000108.1:0-19822 GCA_045534835.1 Eubacteriales bacterium
ATGATGAACTCAACGTCCTTGTTAATCATAAAGCTTGCGTTTTCCTTATAATCCTTACCATCATATACAGAGGTAAAGTTAAGGGGCATTGCAAGAGTGGGCATCGGATAGGTGTTGGCATTGTTAGTGCCGCCGATAACAGAGCCGCCGCTTACAACTACGGTGCCGCCGAGGGTAATCTTCTTGAATACGCCCGCACCGTAACCCTTAACTGCGGTTTCTGCAGTCTTACCGTTGTTATCGTTGTTGCCGTTCTTATAGTCAAGGAAGCAAACACCGGTCTCGTACTTTACATGTTCCACTTCCATACCTGCAGCTTCGCCAAGAACCTTTACATTGCTGCCAATCTTGATAGAGCCGGCGCCGCCGATAGAAGCATAGGTACCGCCGTTAATGACCGCAGAAGAGCCCTCGTTAACGTAAATGTTAAGGAAGTTCTCGGTAGTGGAGGTGGTGAGAACGCTATCCTCAATGGTAAGAGTTGCACCGCCGGTTACGAGAATAGTAAAGGAAGTGTTGCCCTCGTGGTGGAGAATCATATCAGTGATGGTAAGGTCACTACCAACAGTAAAGATAGCACCCTTGTTGAACTTGAGAACGCCGCTTGCGGGGCCGCCCTTGTCATCAAGCGTAGCATTGACATAGCTTACGTCGCCGTGCTTTGCGGTAAATACTGTACCGCCATCTACGTTCCAAGTAAAGTTCTGCTCAATAAGAGTCTTTTCGCTGACTACGAGCGTACCGCCGCTTGCAAGAATACCTGTGGCACCGTCGCCGGTCTTGCTGCCGAAGCTCTTCTTAGGGGTGTCCGCAGAAAGACCGTCGTTTGCATTATTACCCTTGTTATAGCTGATGAACGCAGTATTTTCGCTAACAGAACCGGAGAGAGAGGTGCTTTCAACAACAGCCTTTTCGCCGATTACGATTTCGCCAACACCGGTAACGGTGGTGAAGATACCGCCGTTGATAATTGCCTTAGCACCCTCTTCAACCTTGATGTGGAAGTGACGGTCAGTCTTAGACATAGAGATAACGCTATCGGTAATAGTAAGGGTTGCGCCGCTCTTTACAGCGATTGTATCCCATTCAGCCTCTGAGAAGAGGATGATGTTATCAAAAGTAAGGTCGCTTGCAACGTTAAATACGCGGTTACGTCCTATCTTAAAAGAACCGCCTGCAGGGTTGGTTGCGGGAGAAGTATTGATGTAGCTCTTGCCGCCGTAATTTGCGGTAATGGTAACAGGTGCGTTTGCCCCAAAGGTGTAGCTTTCAGCAAAATACATCTTTTCGGTTACTACAATAGTACCGCCGTCCTTTACAACGTCAAATGCACCGTTTGCACCTGCAACGCCTACGTTTCTCTTAGGGGTTGCAACGCTCAGACCGTCGTTTGTATCTTTACCCTTGTTGTAAGCAACATATGCGACAGCATCGCCTGCGAATACGGCTACGGAAAGAGCGGTAGCAAGCAGAACAGCTGCCAAAAGAATACCTAAAATTTTCTTCATTGAATTTCTCCTTAGTAAAAGCAATTGGAATTACTTAATCTTTGCCATAAGCGCAAAAACGTCAGAAAGTCCGAGAGATCCGTTAGCATCTACGTCGTACCAGCCGCTGTAAACAGAAGCATAGCGAACATTTCTGAGAACGGTCATAACGTCTGCAAAGGTTACAGCGCCGTCGCGGTTAACGTCATAACGATACTGGTTGGAGGGGAGCTTCTTAGGTGTGGTGGAAGGACCTGCAACAGTAAGAATGTCCGGACCGCCATCGGGATCCTTAACAAACTTAACAAGGTCTACGTTGGTCTCACGTCCCTGTTCAACATCACCGGGGACGATGTGACGGTGATAAATCATATATGTCTCGGTGCCGTCGGGAGAGTTGATCATAAGTGCGTCGCCGGGGCCGTCAACAATGTAGTTCCAGTTAAGAATGGGGTTGTGCTCAAGCTTCTCATAAGGACCAAGAGGACTCTTGGAAATTGCAACAGCCTCACCGTAGTGTCTTGCATAGGAAGCGGTAGCATAAATCATATAGTAGTAGCCGCCGTGCTTCCATACGAAGCCGCCCTCGACAAGACAGGTTGCACCGTCGGTCTCCCACTCTTCGGTAGGAACAATTACTCTTGTTGCGGTGCTGGGGATAGCGGTAATTACACCGTCCTTAATAATAACCTCTTCAAGCCAGATGGTTCCGCCTGCATCGTAACGGGAGAAGGACATATAGGTCTTTCCGTCATAACCAACGAATACGTGTCCGTCAATTTCGTTAACGTCGGGGTTAACGGGAACAAGAGGACCGTCGTGAACGAAAGGACCGTAGGGCGAGTCGGAGGAAGCGTAGTAAACCTTTCTGGTATTACTGTCGTTTCCGAAGCCCTGAGCTGCAAAAGTAAGATAGAAGAGACCCTCAGGCTCGTTGTAGAATACGTTAGGGCTCCAAGCAGTCTTACCGTTAACGTTGCTGTACACAACCTCGTCCCACTGGAAAATTACATTGCCGTAGGTCCAGTCTACAAGGTTGGGAGATGTATATACCTTGAACACATCGTTACCGCCCTGACGGTCATTGTATATGTAGAGGTAATATGTACCGTTATAATAAAGCACGTCAGGGTCTGCACCTACGTTTATAGCATTGATGTAGGTTTCCTCGGGGAGAGTAATCTTTGCATCACCCTTAGCGATATCCTTAACCTGACCGCCCTCAAGCCAGAAACCGAACTTACCGTCGGTATTGTCAAGATAGAGCTCGATAGTCGGAAGAGCCTCTTCACCCACGAAAAGGTTGTCGTAAGAAACGGTAACAATACCGTCGTGAACGTCTACGTAGAAATCAACGTAACCGTCACGTACAATAGTCTTTTCAATCTGGAGAACCTTGAACTCGCCGTTCTCGATTTTCTGCATAGTAACGGTCTGCATATAGCTGTCGATATCAACTGCATAACCGTTCTTATTATCATCGCTCATACCGAAGTATACGCGAGTCATATTCTTGTTTGCAACGCTTCCGGAAATTCTGTAGTTACCCTTAAGTGCGTCCTTTGAAAGCATTACGCCGCTTCCGGTAGCAACGCCGCCGTCTACGGTAATTCCGGTAGAAGCAAATGCAGTGTTGCCTGCAGTAACGCTGTCGCCAAGGGTAGGAATAACGTCAGGCTCGATAACAGAAACCTTGAAGTTATCAAAGTAACCGTTATCTGTATAGTACTGACGGAGACCTGCAACAGGAAGGGGAGTATCGTATATAACTAATGTGTGGAAGAAACCGTAGTCGTATCTCATACCCTGATAAAGGGTCTCGCCGTCAAGAGAAGTAGCACGGAAGGTCATAGCTCTGTCGCTTACGTATACCCAAAGATGGAAATCCTTGCCCTTGATGGTAGCCTCGGGATTCTTAGCAAAATCGCCGCCCCAACCGGTCTCATTAAAGAAAGCATACATAATCTTATTTGCACTTCCGTCGGTAGTAACGGTGTATCCGGTGAAGTAAGAAGATTCCTTAACGCCTTCGCCGGTAGCACCAACGAGAATACCGCCCATAGCGGTAGCACCGATATAGTCAACTTCGACTATGTAATCCTTACCGTGATGTTCCTCGGGGAATTCATAGGAAACATAAGCAGATGTACCGGTGCCGACAGCCTTAAGTGTGCCGTCTGCGGTAACCTCCATAGTTCCCAGCATAGTAAAGTCTGAGAGATCAGGATTTGAAAAGTCATTTTCATAAATAACTACCTCTTTTGCGCTCACGCCAATTACCAGAATAAGGGCAAGAGTGAGCAAAACGAGTAATTTTTTCATATTTGTTTCCTCCTAAATATGTCATACGGGATAAGTCTAACAAAAACCGCCTGAATTGTCAACAATCGCAAGTGGAAATCGTACAAAATTAATAGCGCTGCGGCGCGTTTTTTGTGCAAAAAGAACAGACCGAAATGGTCTGTTCTTTTTGTTTTTTCAATTATTAGTTTTATCCTATAAGAGTTGCAGTCTTGGTTGCGTCGTCCCAGGTAATGTTGTCATTGGAAACGCCAAGAGCATTTGCAATTGCACGAACAGGGAGATAGGTGCGGCTGTTCTCGATTATTGCGGGAGAGTCAAGTGCAACGCTTTCACCGTTTACGGTCATAGAGGGAGCACCGATGGTAATAACGATGGTGGTCTCTGCATCCTTAAGAGTTGCAGTCTTGGTTGCGTCATCCCATACGATACCGTCGTTTTCAATACCGAAGGTATTAGCAAGGAAACGAACGGGAAGCATTGTACGGCTGTTCTTGATAATGGGAGCCACATCCATAGTTTCGGGTACGCCGTTGATATAAGCATAACGAGAACCAATGGTAAGCTGAACAGTCTTTGTAACCTTTATCTCATCACCCTGCTTGATAGTGCCTGAACCGGTAACAGAAGCGAAAGTACCGCCGTTAATAATTGCGGTAGCGCCTGCATCTACAACGATATTGCAGAACATACCGTTAGGAGAAGAAGTGATTACACTGTCCTCAATAGTAAGGGTTGCACCGTCGGTAACGAGAATCGTATTGGGTGCTTCGCCATCGTGAAGAAGAATAATATCCTTAAGGGTAAGGTCGCTCTTAACGGTAACAGTAATACCCTTGTTGAGTCTGAGAAGGCCCTGGTTCTTCGCAGTATCAACATAGCTTATATCATTATACTTTGCAGTCCATACTGTACCGCCTGCTACGCTCCAAGTATAGTTCGACTCGATAGTATTGTTGCCGGTAAATACAGCAGTACCGCCGCTCTGGAGAAGACCGAGTGCACCGGTAGTCTTATTACCGAAGGACTTCTTAGGAGTTTCAGGAGACAAGCCGTCAAATGTGTCGTTGTTACCCTTGGCATAGTTGATAAATACAACATTGCTGCCGACCGGCATAGGATCGTTGCTGCCTGTATTTCCGCCGGTAGTATTTCCACCGGTAGTACTGCTTCCATCTGTTACAATTTTACCGGCACCGGTAACCGAAGCAAAGGTACCGCCGTTAATAATTGCGGTAGCACCGGCTTCTACAACGATATTACAGTATTGTCCGCCGGTGGACTTAGTGATTACGCTGCTATCGACAGTAAGTGTAGCTCCGCTCGTAACGAGAATTGTATTGGTAGCATCGCCTTCGTGAAGAAGAATTATGTCCTTAAGGGTAAGGTCACTCTTAACGGTAACGGTAATGCCTTTGTTGAGTCTGACAAGACCCGTCTTAGTCTGCTCATTAACGTAGCTTGTACCGTTGTGGCTTGCAGTCCATACTGTACCGCCTGCTACGCTCCAAGTGTAATTAGACTCGATAGTATTGTTACCGGTAAATACTGCGGTACCACCACTCTGAAGAAGGCTGAGTGCACCGTTAGTCTTATTACCGAAGGACTTCTTAGGAGTATCGGGTGTCAAACCGTCATTTGCTTCGTTGTTGCCCTTAGCAAAGTTGATATATACGACATTGCTGCCAACCGCCATAGGAGCACTGCTGCCCTCGGCACCGGTGCTTTCAACAACAGCCTTTTCGCCGATTACGATTTCACCTTCGCCGGTAACGGAAGAGAAGGTACCGCCGTTGATAACTGCCTTGCCGCCCTTTTCAACAACGATGTGGAAATACTTAGCCATTCTGCGAACAGACATAACGGTTTCGTCAATAGTAAGGGTTGCGCCGGACTTAACAAGGAGTGTATCCTTATTGTTCTCGGAAACCATATAAATGTTTTCAAAAGTAAGGTCGCTTGCGATAGTGAGGGTACGGTTGTGGCCTATCTTGAAGGCGCCGGCTGCAGGGTTGTCTGCAGGTTCGGGATTGATATAGTTCTTGCCGCCGTACTTTGCGGTAATGGTAACAGGTCCGTTTGCCTGGAAGGTGTAGTCTTCAGGGAAAAAGATTTTTTCGGTAACTACGAGAGTTCCGCCGTCTTTTACGATTTCAAGCGCACCGGCTTCACCCACAACGTTTCTCTTAGGGGTTGCAACGCTCAGACCGTTGTTTGCATCTTTACCAGTGTTGTATGAAACGTATGCAACAGCATTACCTGCAAATACAACTACGGAAAGTGCAGAAACGAGCAGCACAGCTGCCAAAAGAATGCCAAGTAATTTTTTCATTGTTTTTCTCCTTATTTAAATCAGTAATTTATATTACTTAATTTTCTCCATAAGTGCAAGAACATCGGAACGTCCGAGAGAGCCGTTAGCATCTACATCGTACCAACCGTTGTAGGTACTACCGTTACGAATATATCTCAGAAGAGTTATAGCGTCCGCAATTGTCACAGCACCGTCACGGTTAACGTCGTAGCGATACTGGTTGGAGGGGAGTGCCTTAGGAGTGCTGGAGGGACCTGCAACTGTAAGAACGTCAGGACCGCCATCGGGGTTCTTAACGAACTTAACAAGGTCTATGCAGGTTTCACGTCCCTGACTAATGTCACCGGGAACGATGTGGCGATGGTAAAGCATATAAGCCTCGGTGCCATCGGGAGATTGAACCATATTTGCATCGCCGGGGCCGTCGATAATGTAGTTCCAGTTAAGAATGGGGTTGTACTCAACCTTCTCGTAAGGACCGGTAGGATTCTTGGCAATCGCTAAGGCCTGACCGTAGTGTCTTTCATAAGAACTGGTAGCGTAAATCAAATAGTAATATCCGCCGTGCTTCCATACAAAGCCGCCTTCACAGGTAAACAGTACACCGTCGTTTTCCCACTCTGCATCGGGCATAACAGCTCTTGCCGAATTTTCGGGAACAGCAGTAATTACGCCATCTTTAACAATGACTTCACCAATCCAAACGGTTGCACCTGCATCGTAACGGGAGTAGGACATATAGGTCTTTCCGTCATAACCAACGAATATGTTACCGTCACACTCGTCAATGTCGGCGTTAACGGGAACAAGAGGACCGTCGTGAGTGAAAGGACCGTAGGGAGAGTCGGAAGAAGCATAGTAAATTTTTCTTGTAGTACTGTCGGCAGCAAAGCCCTGAGCTGCAAAGGTGAGATAGAAGAGTCCGTCAGCCTCGTTGTAGAACATATTGGGGCTCCAAGCAGTCTTACCGTCAACATTGCTGTACATAGCAGCATCCCACTGGAAAATTACGTTAGAGTATTTCCAGTCTACGAGGTTGGAAGAAGTGTATACACTGAATATATCACGGCCGTTGTTACCAGCGTAACCCATATATACATAGAGGTAGTATGTGCCGTTGTGGAAGAGTATATAGGGGTCTGCACCTTCGTTTATAGCATTGATGTAGGTTTCCTCGGGAAGAGTAATTTTAGCATCACCCTTAGCGATGTCCTTGAGCTGTCCGCCCTCAAGCCAGAAGCCGAACTTACCGTCGGTACCGTCAAGATAAAGCTCGATAACGGGAAGAGCCTCTTCACCTACGAAAAAGTTATCGTAGGAAACAGTAACGATACCGTCGTGCACGTCTACATAGAAATCAACATAGCCGTCACGTACGATAGTCTTTCTTATCTGGAGAATCTTGAATTCACCGTTCTCAATCTTATTCAAAGTAACGTTCTGGAAGTAGCTGTCGATATCAAGAGCATAACCGTTCATATTATCATCGCTCATACCGAAGTAGATGCGGGACATATTCTTGTTTGCAACGCTTCCGGAAATTCTGTAGTTACCCTTAAGAGCATCCTTTGAAAGCATTACACCGTTGCCGGTAGCAACGCCGCCGTCTACGGTAATACCGGTAGCAGCAAATGCAGTGTCACCTGCTGTAACGCTGTCGCCAAGGGTAGGAATAACGTCAGGCTCAACAACGGATACCTTGAAGTTGTCAAAGTAACCTTTATCTGTATAGTACTGACGGAGACCTACGGTGTATCCGCGGGTGTCATAGATGTCATTTTTGTGGAAGCCGTAGTCGTATCTTGAGCCCTGATAAAGTGTTTCGCCGTCAAGAGAAGTAGCACGGAAGGTCATTGCTCTTTCACTTACGTACACCCAAAGATGGAAGTCCTTACCCTTGATGGGGGAGGCAGGATTCTTTCCGAAATCGCCGCCCCAACCGGTCTCGTTAAAGAAAGCGTAGTAAACCTTGTTTGCACTACCGTCGGTGGTAACGGTATATCCGGTGAAGTAGGAAGATTCCCCAACACCTGCACCCGAAGCACCTACAAGGATACCGCCCATAGCGCTAGCACCGATATAGTCAACTTCAACTATATAGTCCTTACCTTGGTGTTCCTCAGGTATGGTGTAGGAAACGAAAGCAGTCGTACCGCTGCCGGCACTGATAGCCTTAAGGGTTTCCTCGCCGGTAACCTGCATAGTTCCGCCCTTAGTTCCCATTATAATAAAGTCTGAAAGGTCGGAATTTGAAAAGTCATTTTCATAAATAACGACCTCTTTCGCACTCACTCCGATTGCAAGAACAATAGCGAGAGCGAGCAAAACGAGCAATTTTTTCATATTTTTCCTCCTAAATGTGTCATACGCCGTAATTTTTGTGAAAATGCTTATTTACTTGATAAGAGTTGCAGTCTTGGTTGCATCGTTCCAGGAAATATTGTCATTGGTAACGCCAAGAGCATTTGCAATCGCACGAACGGGGAGGTAAGTACGGCTGCTTTCGATTACGGCGGGAGAGTCAAGCGCAACTGCCGCTCCGTTTACGGTCATAGAGGGAGCACCGATGGTGATAACGATAGTGGTGGTTGCATTCTTGAGTGTTGCAGTCTTGGTTGCATCATCCCACGCTATACCGTCGTTGTCAATGCCAAAGGTGTTAGCAAGGAAACGAACGGGAAGCATTGTACGGCTGTTACGGTTGATAGGAGCCGCATCAAGAGTTTGTGCTACGGTGTTGATATAAGCAACGGGAGAACCAATGGTAAGCTCAACTACCTTCTTTGCGCCGAGATTTCCGCCAACAAGTTCGGTTACACCGTCAACATAGTCAATAACAGTACCCTCGCCCTCAACGGTGAAGGTCTTCTTTGCAGCCGCAGAAAGAATTGCATACGCACCCTTTTCAACTACGATTTTGTAGTGAGAACCGTCTGCATTTTCAGACTTAAAATCAACGGTATCGGTAACGTTCAGGGTCGCATTATTGGTAACACGGATAGTAGAAGCTCCTTCTTTCGCAAGAAGAACTACGTTATCAAAGGTAACGTCGCTGGAAATAACGAGTGTAGCGCCATTATTAATATAGAAGCTTGCCTTGTCCTTATAGTTCTCGCCGTTGTAAACCGAGGTAATAGTCAAAGGCATTGTGAATTCGGGCAAGGAATACGTACCGCTGACAGCAGCATCACCGCTGAGAACTGCGGTACCGCCAACGGTCATCTTTTCAAATGCACCTGCAAAATCCTTAACTGCGTTTTCTGCAGTCTTGCCGTTTGCATCGTTATTACCGGCGCCAGCGTCAATAAAACAGGTGCGTGTTTCGTACTTTATCTTCTCAGCATCACCTTCATTTGAGCCAAGAATATTTACGTTCTCGCTTATCTTGATATCGCCGGCACCCGAAATAGAGGTGTATGTACCTCCGTTAATAACTGCGGCACAGCCTTCGCTGACGAAAATCTTAAGATATTTGTCACTGGTTGAGGTAGTAAGTACGCTGTCCTCAATAGTAAGGGTAGCACCACCCGTAACAACGATTGAGTTGTACGCATCACCGTCGTGAAGGAAAATAATATCCTTAAGGGTAAGGTCACTGCTGACAGTCAAAACGATACCCTTGTTAAGTCTGAGAAGACCTGTTTTTGTCAGGGTATTAATATAGTTTACATTATTGTGCTTTGCAGTAAATACTGTAGAGCCTGCTACGTTCCAGGTGTAGTTAGACTCGATAGTATTATTACCCGTGAATACAGCAGTACCGCCTTCCTGAAGAAGACCGAGTGCACCGGTAGTCTTATTACCGAAAGACTGCTTAGGGCTTTCAGGAGTTAAACCGTTATATGCATCATTGTTACCCTTGGCAAAGTTGATGTACACAACAGTGTCATTAAGCGCACCGTAGCGAGTGTAGCTTTCTACAACGGCATTTCCGCCGACAATATATTCGCCTGCACCGGTAACGGAGGCGAAAGTACCGCCATTGATAATTGCCTTGCCGCCCTTTTCAACAACGATATGGAAGTGTTTTGCGGATCTGCGCAAGGAAGTAACAGTATCAGTAATAGTAAGGGTTGCACCGCTCTTTACAGTGATTGTATCCCATATATTCTCTGAAACCAGAATAATGTTATCCAAAGTAAGGTCGCTTGCAACGCTGAGAACACGGTTGTGACCTACCTTCAAAACACCTGCTGCGGGGTTGTCTGCGGGAAGAGGATTGATATAGCTCTTTCCGCCATAGTTTGCGGTAATGGTAACAGGTCCGTTTGCTTTCCAGGTGTAGTCCTCACGGAAAAAGATCTTTTCGGTTACTACAACAGTACCGCCGTCTTTTACGAGATCAAATACACCGTTTGCGCCTTCTTCGCCTACCTCTTTTTTAGGGGTTGCGGCGCTCAGACCGTCGTTTGTGTCTTTTCCTTTGTTGACAGCAACGTATGCAACAGCATCGCCTGCGAATACGACTACAGAAAGAGCCGAAGCGAGCAGCACAGCTGCCAAAAGGATACCTAATAATTTTTTCATATTCTTCCTCCTGGATATGTTTTACAGCGTAATTTTAACAAATCTAACAACCCTTGTCAATAGAACTTCGTTTAAAATGTGTAAAAAAAGCATAAAATGTGTAAAAGTGCCAATTTCAACAATTCATATTGTGCAAAAAGAACAGACCGAAATGGTCTGTTCTTTTCATACTATTTTACAAGCGTGCCTGATTCTGCAACATAAGCATCAATTTTCGCTTTAAGCGCATCTGCACTCTTATCGCTCGCGAGAATGTAGATCTTAACCTTAGGTTCAGTACCCGAAGGACGAACAACAATAACGTCGCCATTCTCAAGGCCAAAGGTTACAACATCGGACTTAGGAAGTCCTGTAGGCTGTACACTGCCGTCTGCATAAGTGACGGTTTCCTTAAGATAATCGCCGATATAATTCGTCTTGTAACCACAGAACGTACTCGGCGGATTGTCGTGCAGGGCATTCATCACCTTAACTCTGCGCTCAATACCGTCAAGTCCCTCCATAGCAACGTCGAGAGTCTTTTCACCGTAGTAACCGTACTTTTCGTAAATGGAAAGAAGCGCATCGTAAAGAGTCATATTCTTTGCCTTATAGTAAGCCGCCATTTCAACAGCAAGCATAGCCGCACATACAGCATCCTTGTCACGCGCATAGGTGCCTTTCAGATAGCCGTAGCTCTCCTCAAAGCCGAGAAGGAATGTTCCCTCACCTTTTTCCTCGTGATTCTTGATAACCTCACCGATAAATTTAAAACCGGTAAGAACATTGTATATCTTTACGCCGTTTGTTTTACATATAGCCGCCGCAAGCTCGGTGGAAACGATAGTTTTGACTGCGTATGCATCAGCGGGAATACCCTCTCCCTCTTTAAGCGCGGAGAAAATATATTCGAGCAGGAGCGCCGCCATCTGGTTACCCGTAATGGTAACGAAGGAACCGTCCGAGGTACGTGTCATAGCACCCATACGGTCGCTGTCGGGGTCGGTTGCGATAATAATATCACTGCCAACCTTGTTTGCAAGCTCGATACCGAGGTTGAACGCATCGGGAAGCTCGGGATTAGGCTTTTTAACGGTCGGGAAATTACCGTCTAAAATCATCTGCTCTTCAACAGTATAAAGCTTCTTTACGCCGATAGCTTTAAGAGCCTTCGGAACAAGCCTGTAGCCTGCGCCGTGAAGAGGAGTATATACAACCGCGAAGTCATCTGCCACTTTTTCAACAGCATCTGCCTTTACACGCTGCGCAAGCACGTTTCCAAGATAAGCCTTGTCAACCTCTTCACCGATGATAACGATTTTGCCTTTTTTTACCGCCTCGTCGAAATCATCCTTTTTAACATCGGCAAAAATATCAAGCTCCGCCGTCTTTGCCGAAACTGTGTCAGCGTGTTTTGGAGGAAGCTGTGCGCCATCCTCCCAATATGCCTTATAACCGTTGTACTCCTTGGGGTTATGAGAAGCGGTGATATTGATACCCGCAATACAGCCTAGATGACGGATAGCAAAGGAAAGTTCGGGAGTGGGACGGACACCGTCAAAAATGTAAGCCTTGATTCCGTTTGCGCTGAGCACAGATGCCGCAGTACGCGAGAAAAGCTCGGAATTGTTGCGGCTGTCGCAAGCGATAACCACTCCGCGCTCTACTGCACTACCGCCCTCAAGCTTTATCATTTCAGCCATACCCTGAGTGGCGTGTGCAACGGTATATACGTTCATTTTGTTTATACCTGCACCCATAGTGCCGCGAAGGCCTCCGGTACCAAAGGTGAGATATCCGAGAAAGCGCATCTGTTTTTCATTTTCATCATTTTCGATGGCAAGAAGCTCCTTACGGCTCTCCTCGTCAAGAACGGGGCTATCCAGCCACTTTTTATATTCCTGCAAATAGGTCATTTGAGTCTCCGTTCCGCCGCATACGCGGCAATTTGATTAATAAATTTATAATCAGGCTTTTGCTATTACTTCTCTTAGCGCGTTTGCAAGCTGTGAGGGACAGGAGGTTCCTCTGCCGCCGCAGTCAATGCCGTCAAGGCGCTCTATAACATCCTCTATCTTCATTCCGCGCACCAAAGAAGAGATGCCTTTAGTATTTCCGTTACAGCCGCCGACAAAGCGTGCTTCAACTACAACGCCGTCCTCTACGACTATATTTATCATGCGGCTGCAAACGCCGCGTGTTTTATAACTGAATTCCCGTTTCATATCAATCTCCATTCTGCCCGCAAAATAGTATAATGTAATCCTCGGCACCGCACTTGGTGCGGCAAAATGGGTACGGGTCCCATTTTGCGAGGAGTCCAAACGTGAAACAATCTTTGTATAGCAAATCACAAATTAAACTTTCACGTTTTCTTCCTTATTTATATGTCAGTATGCTCCGACAAGAGTGTATCCTATCTTCATAGCACCAAGATATAGCAGAAAGGCAAACAGCCCCTCTCCGCTTCCCGAAAAACTGCACAGATCTGCATAACCGTCGGTATAACCGAGCGGAACCGAAATGCTGCTGCCAATATCAAGCTGCAAAATGTCGGCCCCAATATGAAGCCGCGACCTCATAAACGGTGTACTGCCGAAAAGTCTCAGAGTTATGCTCTGATACCTTGTCCCCTCTATTATACCACAAGCGTTTCTGCAAAGCAATGCAAATTTTGTCGAAGTGCCTCCGCCATCCACCTCACATACACCGCAGATGAAAAGCTCGTACCTTTCGATAAGAGAATACATACCCGTAAGTATTCCTTCACCCGTGTTTTCTATGGGAAGTATGCAATAGTCGGAAATGCCTGACGAAGCATCCTCGCAAGCCTCAGTGAAGGAGGAAACATAAGCCGCGGCAAGCCCTTCCTGCGCCTTTGAAAACTCTAAAAACGCCGTTTTCAGCACTCTGCTTTCGGTAAGAGCAACCTTTCCTTCGCTACGCCTTTCTCCGCCTGCAAACAATAGCGGAGACGGTTTGAGCCGTGCAGTGGTTTTAAGCTGTTCTGTGGTTTTTTTGCAAAAATCAGCCATATACATCGCTTCGCTCAGCATAAGCTTTGCATCAACGAGCGGCTTATTTTCACTGACAGCATCATATTGTGCCTGTGGATAATCAAGCGATGTCGGAAAATAGGAGGTTATCGGTATACCCGACGAGAAAAACTCGCGGCTGCGCACATCCCTTGCCGACTTTACCGCCACAAATGCCGCAAGCTCTGCAAAATTTGCACGCATACGCTCGCCTAAGTTCGCCTCTTTTTCATAGTAGCGCGCTATGTTTTCGGCGGCAAAGTGTACATATTCGTCCTTTATTTTCATATAAGCTTTTCAAGAAGCGAGTAGCTGCTCGCAAGAAAGTCCTTCATCTCTTTTTCATCAAAGCGGCGCTGACCGAGTACCGCAAGCGAGTATATCTGCTTTGCAAGCAGTAGCGAGTTTTCGTTTACCTCGCCATCAAGCTTTGCTATAAGAGGATTATCAACATTGACTACAAGCTTATACTCTGCCGAAAAGCCGCCGCCCATATCCATTCCGCCAAGTGAATAAAGTTTAAGCATATCCTCCATACGGCGGCTCTCCTCACTGAGTGAAAGCACCGCGGGTATAGATGTATCGCTTAATTTTTCACACTTCACACTGAGTTTTTCATTTCCCGATGCCTCGCGGAACAGCTTTTCAAGCGTTTCCGAGTGCTCCGCCTCGCCCTCTGCGCGAAGCGCATCGGTTATATCCGAGTCAACTCTGCGGAATTTGACATCGCTGCTTACTCCCTCAAGCATTTGCACAAACTGTGTGTCTATCATCTGAGGGAATTTTACTACCTTTATATCCTTTGCCTCAAGCATAGACACATACTGTGCCTGAAGTTCTACATCGGATGCATAGTAAACGGTATTTTCGTTTGTTTCCTTTGCGCTCTCCAGATACTCCGAGAGGGTTACAAATCCGCCGTGTACGACCTCCATCAGAAGTGCATCCTTCGCCTTATCGTAGAACTTACGGTCGCAAAGTGCCGCATATTCGCAGAAGGTCTTTATGTCGCCCCACATCTTTTCGTAGTTCTCGCGGTCATTCTTAAACAGCGAGTTAAGCTTATCCGCAACCTTTTTTACGATGTGCGCCGAAATCTTGCTCACATATCCGTTATTTTGCAGATAGCTTCGTGAAACGTTAAGCGGAAGCTCAGGACAGTCAAGCACGCCGCGCAGCATCAGGAGATATTCGGGAATGACCTCCTTGATATTATCAGCAACAAACACCTGATTGTAGTAGAGCTTTACCTGCCCCTCCATATTTGCAAACTCATGTGTGAGTTTCGGGAAATAGAGAATACCCTTGAAGTTAAGCGGGTAGTCTGCCTTGATGTGTATCCAGAAAAGCGGATCGTTAAAGTCGCCGAATACCTTGTGATAGAACGCCTTGTATTCCTCCTCGGTGCATTCGGACGGAGACTTCTGCCAGAGCGGAAGAGTGTCGTTTATGGGTTCCTCTTTTTCTTCTTCCCCCTCTTTAACTTCGGCATCCTCGTCAACGAAATATATCTCAATAGGCATAAACGAGCAGTACTTTTCAAGCACCTCGCGGAGCTTCGATGCGCCAAGGTACTCCTCTCCCTCTGAATTTATGTGGAGAATTACATCCGTTCCGCGCTCCTCCTTATCAAAGGGCACGGTCATCTCATATGCGCCCTCGTCACCACACACCCACTTTACACCCTCGCCGCCGCGATACGAACGGCTGTGTATCTCAACAGTGTCACTGACCATAAACGCAGAGTAAAATCCAAGGCCGAAGTGACCGATAATACCGTCTGTCGCTCCCTGCTCTTCGCCCTCGTATTTCTGTATAAACTCAAGCGCACCCGAAAGTGCGATATTGCCGATGTACTTTTTAACCTCATCTGCATCCATACCGATACCGTTATCGCTGACAGTTATGGTACGTGCTTTCTTGCTGACACTCACGGTAATTCTGCCGTCAACAGTAATGTCGCGCACCTCGCCAAGCGAAACAAGTCTTTCAAGCTTGGTAATAGCATCAGATGCATTTGATACTATCTCGCGCAGGAATATCTCCTTGTCCGAATAAAGCCAGCGCTTGATTATAGGAAATATATGCTCGGTTTCGACGGATATTCCGCCTTTTTCAATCTTTTCTTCTGCCATTGTCTTCGCCTTCCTTTTTAAATTCAATTACAAAAGAATTATATAATAAATTAGAAAAATATGCAACTATGTCTATTAAATTTAACACACTTTTCACATTCAAAAAAGTGCTTGCTTTTTTACTATTGTTATGCTATACTGTAGTAGTGCCTTGCCGGTATGATGGAATTGGCAGACGTGCCGGACTCAAAATCCGGTGGTAGCGATACCGTGTCGGTTCGACCCCGACTACCGGCACCAGCAAAAGCGACTTGCCCAAGGCAAGTCGCTTTTTTAGTAAAAGGAGAGCTTATGAACAGATTACATATTGCACTTGTTCTTATATGTGTCCTGCTTGCTTCCTGCAAAGAAACACAGGTTGAAACCGCAGCACCCGCGACCGAGGTAACCGAAGCTATTACCTTGCCTGTGCAGACTGTCGCGGTGGAAACTACCGAAGTTATAGAAACCACCGCAGTTACAACAACCGAAGTGACAACTACGGAAGTGACGACTACCGCCGCTACAACCGCAGAGGCGACCGTAGCAACTACAACAGCGGCAGCGACTGCCGCTACCGCGGCGCCCGAGCCGCAAAAATCCGCACATATAAAAACCGTGCTTGACGGAGAATATACATACGGCGAGGGTGTAGAGCCCGTTATTGAAAATATCGACGGCTTTACTTATGTAAACGGAATTTTAATAGTTAACAAAACCTACTCCCTGCCAGAGGATTATAATCCGGGAGAGCTTAACCCCGAGGCGAAAGCCGCCTTTGAAGAAATGCGCGCGGCTGCCGCTGTCGAGGGGCTTACTCTGAAAATAATTTCAGGCTTTCGCCCCTACTCACAGCAGTACCGCACCTATAACAATTATTCAAAGCGTGACGGGAAAGAGCTTGCCGACCGCTATTCGGCACGCGCAGGTCACTCGGAGCACCAAAGCGGCTTTGCAATGGATTTAAATTCACTCAGCGAGAGTTTTGGCAACACTGCCGAGGGAATATGGCTTGCCGAGCATTGCGCCGAGTACGGCTTTATCCTGCGTTACGGCAAGGATAAGGAAAGTTCAACCGGCTTTATGTATGAGCCGTGGCATATCCGCTACCTCGGCGTAGAAATCGCTACTGCCGTTACCGAGAGCGGTCTTTCTCTTGAAGAATACCTTGGTATAACCTCAATATACCCTGTAGAAAGCGAGTAACAATATGCAAGAAAAAGTTCTTGTTGCTATGAGCGGCGGCGTTGACTCCTCGGCGGCGGCACTGCTGTTAAAGCGCGCGGGCTACGACGTTTACGGCATGACACTTCGACTTTACAGCAAAAATGATGAGCCGCTCGGCTCACTTCAAAGTGAGATTGATGCAAAAAAAGTGTGCGATAGCCTTGGAATTCCCTTTTATGTCGCCGACTACCGAAAAGAATTTTACGAGGACGTAATATGCGAGTTCATCGCGGCATATGAGCGCGGTGAAACTCCAAACCCTTGCGTTATATGCAACCGCAAGGTGAAGTTTGAGTATATGCTGCGCGAGGCAGACCGACTTGGAATTGGCAAAATAGCAACCGGTCACTATGTCCGCATAGAGAAAAACGAAGATAAATATATTATACGCAAAGGAAAAGACGAGAAAAAGGACCAGAGCTATATGCTTGCATACCTTACCAAGGCTCAGCTTTCGCGCACTCTCTTTCCCTTAGGCGATATGACAAAGGATGAAATACGCGCCGTGGCAGAAAGCGAAGAACTCCCCGTCGCTCATAAAAAGGACAGTCAGGACATATGCTTTATTCCTGACGGTGACTACGCGCGCTTTATCGAGGACGTCACAAAAAAGACCTATCCCGAAGGAGAATTTACCGACCTTTACGGCAACATTCTCGGCACTCACAAGGGGATTATACGGTATACCACAGGTCAGCGAAAGGGACTCGGTCTTGCACTCCCTGCTCCGATGTATGTCGTTGACAAGGATATAGAAAACAATCGCGTGATTCTCGGTACAAGCGCTCAGCTTTTCAGCAGCGAATGCAGTGTCACCGATATAAACACATTTGCAAGCGACTTTTATGCGCCACAACGCGTCTCCGTCAAGGTGCGCTACAGCCATTTGGCATCACCTGCCATTATATACCCCGAAGGAGAAAACCGCGTGCGCGTGGTGTTTGACACTCCCCAGCGCGCAATCACGCGCGGACAGACCGCCGCGTTCTATGACGGAGATATTCTCCTCGGCGGAGGAAGGATCGAATAATGACTTCTCTGCTAGTAAGACTTTTTGTGAATAACCACAGCGAAACACAGCGTACCGAGGTGCGCTCCGCTTACGGGAAGCTTGCGAGCTTTGTCGGAATTGTTTGCAACATACTTTTGTTTGCGGTAAAAATAACCGTCGGTACCCTTAGCGGAAGCGTTTCTATCACGGCAGACGCGGTTAACAATCTGTCGGATGCCTCTTCAAGCATAATCAGCCTGCTCGGCTTTAAACTCGCATCAAAGCCCGCGGACGCAGACCACCCGTACGGCCACGCACGTTATGAATACCTGTCGGGACTTCTTGTTGCAGTTCTGATACTCTATATCGGAATTGAACTTATGAAAAGCAGTATCGGAAAGATACTTTCGCCCTCCCCCGTTGCTTTCAGCTGGATAACCGTAGCCGTGCTTATTGTTTCTGTCGCGGTAAAGCTGTGGCTCTCAGTGTTCAACAACTGCATTGGTAAAAAAATCAGTTCGCAAACACTTATCGCCACATCGGTTGACAGCCGCAACGATGTTATTACCACCGCCGCGGTAATTATTGCAATGATAGTGTCCCACTATGTAAACTTCGAGCTTGACGGATACGTAGGTGTAGCGGTTGCGCTGTTCATTCTCTACAGCGGAATAGGCCTTGTACGCGAAACGCTTGATCCTATTCTCGGCAAGGTCCCCGATCCCGATTTCGTTGCAAGAATCAAAAGCAAAATCGAAAGCTACGACGGAGTTGTCGGCACGCACGACCTTATGATACACGACTACGGCCCGGGCTGCCAGTTTGCAAGCGTTCACGCGGAAGTCGCAGCCGAGGACGATCCCATAGTTATGCACGATATCATAGACAATATCGAAAGAGATGTCAAGGAAGAATACGGACTGAATCTTGTAATACATATGGACCCTATCGTCACCTCCGACGAAACGGTAAACGCGGTCCGCCGCAGTCTTGCAGAAAAAATCAGCGAAATTGACAGTGACATTACCATTCACGACCTGCGTATAGTAGAGGGCCCTACACACACGAACCTTGTCTTTGACTGTGTGGTACCGCACAACTTCAAAATTCCAAACAAGATTCTTCGCGAAAAAATACACGCAGCGGCAAAGGAAATAGACGAAAAGTATATTTGCGTTGTCACTATAGAGCACAATTTTGCAGTATAACTTCCGCTCTTGAAAATATTTCATCGCTGTGATATAATCTAATAAAAAAGGAAAGGAGTGTGCCATTATGCATTTGCAGGAATCGGGAGAAATGTATCTTGAAACCATATATGTGCTTGCAAAAAGTGGGGCGGCAGTGCGTTCGCTTGATGTTGCAGAGCATATGGGATACTCAAAGCCGAGTGTCAGCCGCGCGGTGAAGCTCCTTAAAAACGGTGGTTTTATTACGGTTGACGGTGAGGGATATCTCGCTCTTACAGACATCGGAAAAGAGGTTGCCGAGAAAATTTTCGAGCGGCACACGATAATCGCAGCGCTGCTGAAAAAGCTCGGCGTTGATGATGCAACCGCCACCGAGGATGCCTGTAAAATAGAGCACGCAATAAGCGATGCTTCATTCGAAGCAATAAAGAATTATTTTGATAAGATATAAAAAAGTGAAGCACCAAGTTTAAAAAACTTGGTGCTTTTGAATTTGTGGGATAAATTATAGTTTAAGGGAGAAAGTACATCTCCCCGCAAGATCCTTCGACTACGCTCAGGATGACAAGCGGGGGCCCCTGCAAAGCGAAAACCCGACCTGTCATTCCGAGTTTATCGAGGAATCTCGGTCGGCGATGTTAGTATCATAAACTATAA
>JAZSKM010000022.1:0-9380 GCA_045534835.1 Eubacteriales bacterium
CGAAGTAATAAATGACTTTGGCAACTATGAAATGTGGGCAATGCACCACGGTTATAATTCCTGGCGTAAAACCTCGTGGCTCGGTGAAGATGTTACCAAGCATATTTTCGGCTCTGTTGACGGAATCGAGGATGCTATTGAGAAGACTACCTTCCTCAAGTGCGAAGGACTCAAGTTCATTTTTGAGGAGGCACGCAGACAGTGGGGCGAATGCTCGATGGTTCTCAACTGGGACTATAACGAGCCTTGGATAACCGCCGCAGGACATAGCCTTATCGCATATCCGCTTGTAAAAACCCCCGCTTATTACTCAGTGCAGAGCGCACTTCGTGACCGTATGCCATCCGCACGTATTGAGCATTTTAAGTATAAGAAGGAAGAGACGCTCCGTGCAGAGCTGTTTATGCTTAACCATACTCCAGAGGACTGCTCGGATACCGTTAGCGTTTATATCACTATTGACGGTGAAAAGAAGTTCCTTATGACTTGGGATACAGGACTTGTTAAGGCTAATACGGTAGTAAGCGGTCATACCGTAAACTTTAAGATGCCCGATACCGAAACTCAGGTAGTTACACTTACTCTTGAGTCTGCTTCGGGCAACAGCGAGTACAGAGTTCTGCTGAGCAATCCTAAAAAGGCGCCTAAGAACCCGAATGTTCTTAATTTCTAATAAAAAATCCCGCCAAGGCGGGATTTTTTGCATATTTTTAATTTTGCAGGGAAAAATCACCTTATGAAAGGATAGGTGATATGAATGGCAGAATTCAAAAGCAGCGAAACAGCTAAAAATCTAATGCGCGCTTTCGCTGGAGAAAGTCAGGCGAGAAACAGATATACCATAGCCGCCGACATAGCAAAGGACCAGAAGCTTGCGGTGGTAGAGGCGGTATTTCGCTTTACCGCTGAGCAGGAAAGGGCGCACGCAGAGGTGTTTTATACACACTTGAAAGAACTTGACGGGAGTGAAATAACCGTTGACGGCGGATATCCTGTGAATGTGACAAATTCTGTAGTTCAGCTTCTGAAATATGCGGCAGGCAACGAGGACAAGGAGTACAGCGATGTATACCCTGCGTTTGCCGATATTGCAGAGAGCGAGGGGTACTCTAAAATAGCCGTGGATTTTCGCAATATTGCGAAAATTGAGCAGCTTCACGGCGAGCGCTTTGCACAGCTTGCCGAGTGGCTTGAAAACGGCAAAATGTTTGTAAGCGATGCAGAGTGCGGCTGGATGTGTATTAACTGCGGAAATGTTATCGAAACTAAGGGCGTTCCCGAAAACTGCCCTGTATGCAACGCGGAAAAGGGATTTTTTGTGCGTCTTACTATGGCACCGTATACCGAATAAAAAGAAAGCCGCGCGGAGTAACGGTTACTTCCGCGCGGTTTTATGCAATTAAGGAAAAATTACAAAAAAGTTGTATTTATCATCTTTTTAACAAACTGGGTTGCTTTTTATTTATTTTCAAGGTATAATCTTTGTGTAGAAAAATAAAATTTCATTTGGAGGAACTCCCAAAATGACAGAGATTATTAAAGCAGGCGAGGGTCACGTTATAACTGTTGACGGCAAGCCCTACGCACGTATTCTCGCAGCAGATGGGGCAACAGATACTTTCGAGAAAATTGAGGATAATGCTTGGAAATGGCATCGCCATACCGATAACCCAACCGACCATATGCGTATGGAGATGGTGCTTATCGGCGAGCCTACCTTTACTATGGTACCGTCCGTAAGCTATAACGGCAACGGCTGGGGTGATGTGCCTGAGTATGTCGGCGACAGAGCGGAGGACGGCACTCCGTGGTCTTGGGCATCTCACCGTGTGACCATTCCTTCCTGCACATACAGCGAAAACGAGGGCATCAGCATCGCTCTTATGGCAGAGCCTAACTCTAACAGCGCTTGCTCTCTTTACAAGGTTGACGAGGGTGAAAAGCACGTGCTTATATTCCCTGAAGAAGAACAGCCGAAGACTCTTCAGCGCCACTTCTGGGGCGAGGCATTCCAAGGAACAATGGAGCCTGCAAGCGATTTTGAGGGTATAATCCTTGCGATTCCCTCTGACGGCACAAAGCACCGTTATAAGGGACTTCTCGACTTCGCTTGGCGTTACTACGGCCACGAGATAAAGCCGCCGAGAAGTGCTGAGGAAATCTATCGCCTTTCTATCGCATACACTCGCTTCCTTTTCGAGAGAGAAAGGGATGGCTTTGCAGGATTTGCAACCGGTACACAGTGGCATACCAATACCAACACATATGAGAAGAAGATACACCGCTATGAGCTTGGCTGGGTAGGTCAGAGCGCATCTATGGCTAATGCGTTCCTTAGCGACTATATCAGTACAGGCGACAAGGCTCATCTTGAACAGGCTATTGAAGCGCACGATGCCTGGCTTAAGTACGGCGAGGCAAAGGGCAAGTTCCTTTCCGCACGTATGGAGTATCACAAGTGGAGAGAGCTGCCGTTTGAAACTATGACGGCTGACGATGTTGACCGCTGGGAGTGGGGTGACGACCAGTATGAGTCTATCCTCAATAAAGTGGGCAAGAAGTTCAAGCGCAATGCCCAGGGAAAGATTATCATCAATCACGATGCCTGCAACCTCGGAACAGGTGCAGAAGGATATTTTGAAGCGTATGACCTTCTGAAGAAGATAGGTATAGACAAGCCCGAGTATCTTAAGGCGGCATTTGATACCTGTGACTTCGCACTTGAAAGTCAGGATGAAAGCGGATGCTTTGCAAAGTCCTGGGACGATGACGGAAACGTACTTGCAAAGAAGGGTACAATTGGCTGCTTCCTCGTTCTTCCTCTTATCACCGCTTACAAGAAGAGCGGCGACAAGAAGTATCTCGATGCGGCTGTACGCGCATTTGACTTCTACTATGACGAGCTTGAGCGTGAGGGCTTTACAACTGCAGGCGCGCTTGATACATACAGTATAGATAAGGAATCCTCCTCGCCGCTTCTCCGTGACGCACTTGCGTTCTATGAGGTAACCGGCGACAAGAAGTATATCGAAAGAGCAGAGAAGATTGCTTGGTATCTCTGCACCTGGATGATGCACTTCACTGTTGAATATCCCGAGGACTGCCTTATTACCGAGCTCGGATACGATACCTTCGGTTCTACATCCGTTTCTACTCCTCATCAGGCGCTTGACCAGTACGCGCTCCGCGATGTGCTTTCCTTCCTTAAGCTGTATGAGATTACAGGATACAAGCAGTGGAGAGAGCGTGCTATCGCATTCTGGTGCAACGCTTGTCAGGGCATTTCCGACGGTACGCTTTATATCAACCGCCGTCTCCGTCCCGCAGGCACTCAGGACGAGGCTATCTTCCACACCCGTTGGGGACGTCACGCATCAAAGCCTTTCGGTCCCTCACAGTGGCTTCCCGCATGGCCTTGCGCATTCCGTCTTGAAAACCTGCGTTGGCATAAGGACTGGTCTTTCTTTAACGAAGGTCTTACCCATATTGAAGGTGCAATAAAGAAATAATCAAAAACGCACGGCAACATTGCCGTGCGTTTTTAATATGTTTGTGAAAACTGGTTGCTTTTTCTTTTTTACTGTGGTATAATTTCTTTGTATAGGAATAAATTTCATCTGGAGGAATTCTTGAAATGACTGAAATCATCAAGGCGGGCGATGGTCATATTATAGCTATCGACGGCGAGCCTTACGCACGCATTCTCGCAGTAGATGGCGCAACCGATACTTTTGAGAAGATTGAGAACGGTGCTTGGAAATGGCACCGCCATACCGATAAACCCACCGACCATATGCGTATGGAGATGGTACTCCTTGGTGAGCCTGACTTTACTATGGTACCCGCTGTAAGCTACAACGGCAACGGCTGGGGAACTATGCCTGAGTATGTGGGGGATTTTGCCGAGGACGGCACTCCTTGGTCATGGGCATCTCACAGAGTAACTATACCCGCTTGTACATACAGCGAAAACGAGCATATCGGCATCGCACTTATGGCAGAGCCTAACTCTAACAGTGCTTGCTCGCTTTATAAAGTAGATGAGGGTAAAAAGCACGTGCTTATATTCCCCGAAGAAGAAAAGCCGAAGACTCTTCAGCGCCATTTCTGGGGCGAGCCCTTTCAGGGAACAATGGAACCTGCAAGTGATTTTGAGGGTATAGTTCTTGCCGTTCCCTCGGACGGCACCAAGTTCCGCTACAAGTGTCTTTTAGACTTCGCTTGGCGCTACTACGGTCACCCTCTTAAGGCACCGAGAACTGCCGAGGAGCTTTACAAGCTTGCTGTCAGCTACACGCACTTCCTCTTTATGCGAGAGAAGGACGGCTTCGCCGGCTTTGCTCAGGGTACTCAGTGGCATATCAGCTCACATTCCTACCAGAAAAAGACACAGCTCTACGAGCTTGGCTGGGCAGGTCAGAGCGCATCTATGGCAAATGCGTTTATATACGACTATATTACTAAGGGTGACAAGGACCATCTTGAAATGGCGATCGAGGCACACGACTCCTGGCTCAGACAGGGGATGACTAAGGGCGGTTTCCTTGCTGCACGTGTAGACTATCGCGCCTTAAGACTTCTCCCCTATGAAACGCTGACTGTGGATGACCTCGACCGCTGGAACCACGGAGATGATGAGTATGAAGCATTACTCAACAAGCTTGGTAAAAAGTATAAGCGTGATGCAGAGGGCAGAGTTGTCATCAATCACGATGCCTGCGACCTCGGTACGGGAACTGCTTGCTACTTTGAGGCTTATGATTTGCTTAAGAGTATAGGCATTGACAAGCCTGAGTATCTTAAGGTAGCGTTTGACACCTGTGACTTTATGCTGAGGAGTCAGGATGAGGACGGTTGCTTTGCAAAGTCCTGGGACGATGAAGGAAACGTGCTTGCAAAGAAGGGTACCGTAGGCTGCTTCCTTGTTCTTCCTATCATTACTGCTTACAAGAAGAGCGGCGACAAGAAGTATCTCGACAGTGCGGTTCGTGCTTTCGATTTCTATTACAGCGAGCTTGAGCGTGAGGGCTTCACCACCGCAGGCGCACTTGACACCTATAGCATTGACAAGGAATCCTCTTCACCTCTCCTTCGCATTTGCCTTGCACTGTATGAAGTTACAGGCGATGAGAAGTACGTAACAAGGGCCGAGAAGATTGGCTGGTATCTCGCTACCTGGATGATGCACTTTACTATTAACTATCCCGAGGACTGTATGATTTCTCAACTTGGCTATGATACCTTTGGCTCAACAAGCGTTTCTACTCCTCATCAGGCACTTGACCAGTACGCGCTCCGTGACGTAATTTCCTTCCTTAAGCTTTATGAAATTACAGGCTACAAGCAGTGGAGAGAGCGTGCAATCGCACTCTGGTGCAACGCTTCTCAGGGCGTTTCGGACGGTACACTTTGTATTAACCGCCGCATTCGTCCCGCAGGCGCTCAGGATGAGGCTATCTTCCACACCCGTTGGGGACGTCATACATCAGGACCCTTCGGCGTTTCTCAGTGGCTTCCCGCATGGCCCTGCGCATTCCGTCTTGAAACCCTGCGTTGGCAGAAGGATTGGGATGTATTTAACGAAGGTCTTACCCATATCGAAGGCGCAATAAAAAAATAAAAAAGATGACTGCGAAAGCAGTCATCTTTTTTATTCTACCATTGTTGCCGCGGCTTTTGCATCCTCTTTGGCAAGGCTTTTCAGCCCTTCTATATGCTCGCAGGAGATGTTTTTGCCATAAACTTCAGCCGCGCGCGCAGAGAGTGCGCCGCGCTCAAGCGCGGATACTGCGATAGGCTTTTCGTAGCCAAAGTAGCTTAGCATCGCATCCACCTTTTTGTCATACGAAACACCGATAAGCGGCTTGCCTATCGAAGCGCCGTATATAAGCAGGTGAAGCCTCATCGCAATTACGAGAGAGGTGCGCGAGATAACGCCGAGTATTTCGCTTGCCGTAAGAGAGGGGAGCACATAACCCTTTGTATTTGCAAGCGCGTTTACCTTTTCAGAAAGCTCGCTGTCGCGCGTTGCCTGCATAACGAGATAAAGCGGAATAGCACCTGTTTTTTCTGCGATTGCATCAACCTCTTTTGCAAACAGCTTTGCAAAAGTACCTTCGTCCATTCCCTCTACTTCTTCGCTTTTGAGCGTTGAGAAGCTGCGCAGAGAAATCGCAAAGAATTTGTCCCCCTTGATTTTCTGCATAATGTAATCTATACGCTCGCTCGGCGCAGGGGAAAGCGTGAGCGCAGGGTCGGCAGAAAGGGTAACGCGGTTTTTGTCAAGACCAATTGACTTTACATACTCAACCGACTGCTTTTCGCGGAAGGTGATTTTGTCTGCCGTTTCAAGCGTTTTAAGCACAGCCTTTTCATATTTTTTACCGTAGATGGGGCCTATGCCGTTTGCATAAATAAATACCTTAAGTCCCATCATTTTCGCAAGGCGAATGATGGCGATGTAGTAGAAAAGTGAGCGTGAGGAGGTGGTGTTCTGGAGCAGGTTGCCGCCGCCGCTTATCAGTAGTTTTGCACCTTTCATCTCACGCAGGATTGCAAAGATGTTGAAACGGTTGATTGCGCGCGCGCCATACTTCTTTGCACTCGCTTTAGGAGACTTTGAGAGAATGGTTATTCTTGCATTTGGACTTTCCCCTCGGATATTCTGTATGGTAGATGCAGCGATTGAGTCATCGCCTGCGTTGCCAAAGCCATAGTAGCCGCTGATAATGATGTCGCCGCGTACATTTCTCGGCACAAATGAGAGCTTTTCGTACATTCCCTCATAGTCGCGGGCAGTACGGGCCGCTGAGAAGTCGGCGAGTATAATCTCGCGGCAGTATTTGCCGTATTCATCGAGGTTTTCTGCATCAAAAAGTGTACAGATGTCATCAAACAGCTTGTCCTCGGTTGCCTCTGTGCAGCCGCGGCAGCAGTAGTTTGTCTTATATGATATCTCGCGCTTTGACTCATCGAAGATTCCGATATAACCTTCGTTTCCGCATACTACTGTGGGCTTGCCCACACTCATAGCCTCAAGCGCGGCGCGCGATGCACCCACAAAGATGTCGCCTGCTGCGATAAACTGAGGTGTATCCGTGCGAAGTCCGGGTGTGAAGATTATTTTACGTCCGTATTTTTTCTCAAGTTCTGCGCCAATCTCTTTAACATCAAGCAGGAGATTCTTTTCGGCTGAAATAACGCCGTCACCGACAACTACGATTTCAAGGTCGCCATATTTTGCGAGCAGTCTTTCCGCCGTTCTTGCAAGGCAGAGCTGAGCCTTGCCGCGGCTTTCATCCATACGGCTTACGGTTACTATACGGTGCTTTGTATCTGACAAACCAAGCTCGTTTATAACGGCTGACGGGTTTACCTCGGGAGAGAAAGAGTCTGTGTCTATACCGTTTACCGTAACGAAGATGTTATCGGCGTGCTGCGCGTAGTTTTCAATAAGATACTGCTTGATGTCCTCACTTACCGACATCTGCATATCTCCCCAGTTTGCAAGGCGCTTCCACAGCGGAGTCACCTTGAATACCCAGTGGGCGGTGGTTACAAAGGGAAAATGTAGCTTCCTTTGCAGCATACCGCAGATGAATGCTGGAATACGTGCGTGAGCGTGTACAAGGTCAAAATGCTCGGCTTTGAGCAGCTTCTTAAGTCCTCGATATGAGGCCAGCACGTCACGCGGAGCCTTGCTCGCAAGCGGCAGAACTATATGACGGATGCCGTTTTCTTCAAGCATCTCTGCATATTTTCCGCCTGCCGAGGCAACCGTTACCGTGTGACCGTTTTTTTTCAGTGCGCGGACAAGCTCGTAGATATGCGTTTCCGCACCGCCAAAGCCCATCTGCATTGTTGTCATTAATATGTTCAGCTTTTTTTTCATAACTTCTCCGGGGGAAGATTGTTTTTAGTTATATTCTACCAAAAGAATGTACTATAATCAAGAGATAATTCGTTAATAAAATATTTACAAAAACTCTTGATTTCTTCAATTATATGTGGTAAAATGCTTTCGAAGAATGATAAGGAGTGTAAAGAGTGGCTTGCCACTCTTTCTTTGTTGTTAGATGAAAAACGGAAAGAATATTGCACAGACAGTGCAGGAGTTTCTGCTCCCCGTAGTAAACGGCCTTGGCTACTACCTCTGGGACGTTGAGTATGTGAAAGAGGGCAGCGAATGGTATCTCCGCGTTACCATCGACAGCGAGGACGGCATTACAATTGACGACTGCGAAACGGTTCATCGCGCTATTGACCCCGTGATTGATGAGCACGACCCTATCGAGAATTCCTATCACCTTGAGGTTTCCTCACCCGGAATCGAGCGTGTGCTTCGTACCGCGGAGCATATCGAGGCGTGGGCAGGCGAAGAGGTTGAGGCTAAGCTTTTTGCAGCCCTCGACGGTAAAAAGTCTATAAGAGGCATACTTCTCGGTATCGAGGACGGTATTGTGTCTATCGAATGCGGCGAAAAGGTGTATGCTATTGAACACAAGAAAATATCCCGTATGACTACGGTTTTTGATTTTTAATTATTTAGACAGGAAGGAATAAGAAATGAATTCTGAATTTTTCGAAGCTCTCGACCTGCTTGAGCAGGAAAAGGGTATTCCGAAGGAATATATGCTTGAGAAGGTAGAGGCTGCGCTTGTCAGTGCATATAAGCGCGACAAGAATGGAAATTCCAATGTGCGAGTAGCTATCGACCCCGTTAAAAAGACCGTAAGAATGTTCCAGCAGCTTGACATAGTCGAGGTTGTAGAGGACGAGGATACACAGATTACTCTCGAGGGTGCAAAGGAGCATAACAAGCGTTATAAGCTCGGCGGCATCTGCGAAATAGAGATAAAGACGAAGAATCTCCGCCGTCTTGCAGCACTTACTGCAAAGCAGGTTATCGTACAGGGTATAAGAGAGGCAGAGCGCGCAAACATCGTTAAGGAATACGAGTCCAAGCGTGAGGAGATAGTTACTGCAACTGTTACAAGAGTTGATGAGCAGAGCGGAAACGTGGTTCTTGATACCGGCACGAGCAATGCAACGCTTCTTAAGAGCGAGCAGATCCCCGGCGAGACCTTCGCGGTAGGTGACAGAGTAAAGGTGTATATCACCGAGGTAAGCCGTGAAACACACGGTCATATCGTGACTCTTTCGCGTAAGCACCCCGGTCTTGTTAAGAGAATGTTTGAACTTGAAATTCCCGAAATTGCTGACGGTACCGTGCTTGTCAAGGCTATCGCACGTGAGGCAGGCAGCCGTACCAAGATTGCGGTTGAGTCGAGAGATGAAAATGTTGACCCTATCGGCGCTTGTATAGGTAACCGTGGCTCGCGTATTGGCACTATTATTGACGAGCTTCGCGGCGAGAAGAT
>JAZSKM010000158.1:0-4539 GCA_045534835.1 Eubacteriales bacterium
TGGCTGCTCTCAAGACTCAATTCGGTTATCAAGGAAGTTGACGCGGGCCTCGCAAGCTACAAGATTCCCGAGCCTGCAAAGGCGCTTGCAGACTTTACCGACGAGCTTTCCAACTGGTATGTACGCCGCGGCCGTGAGCGCTACTGGGGTACCGAAATGACAGATGACAAGATCGCGGCATATATGACTCTTTACACCGCGCTTGTTACACTCTCAAAGCTCGCTGCACCTATGATTCCGTTTATGACCGAAGAAATTTATCAGAATCTTGTCCGCTCGGTTGACAAGGATGCTCCTATCAGTATCCACCTCTGCGACTTCCCTGTTGCAGACGAGTCGCTTATCGACTCCACGCTTGAATACAGTATGGACGAGGTTCTTAAGGTAGTTATCCTCGGCAGAGCTGCAAGAAACGCTGCCAACATCAAGAACCGTCAGCCTATCGGTCAGATGTATATCGGCGCGCCTAAGGCACTTGATAATGAGTATGTAAGCATCATTACCGATGAGCTTAATGTTAAGAATGCTGAGTTTACAAGCGATGCTTCTGCATTCCTCTCTTACAACATCAAGCCTAACCTCAAGACTGTGGGACCGAAGTACGGCAAGCAGCTCGGCGAAATCCGTACTTATCTGCAGAATGCAGACGGCAGCGCGCTTAAGGCTGAGCTTGATGCAAACGGAAAGATAGTTCTTTCTCTTGCTAGCGGCAGTGTAGAGCTCACCGCAGACGACCTGCTTATCGAAACCACGCAGAGCGGCAGATACGTTTCCCTCAGTGAAAACGGAATCACCGTTGCGCTTGACACCTCTCTTACTCCCGCACTTATCGAAGAGGGTTATGTACGCGAGGTAATCTCCAAGGTTCAAACTATGCGTAAGGAAGCAGACTTTGCAGTTACCGACCATATCACCCTGTATATTGACGGCAACGACAAGATACGCGAGATAGTTGACAGAAACGCAGGCGAAATCAAGACCGCCGTACTCTGTGACCTCGTGGTATTCGGTGCTGTTGACGGCTATTCAAAGGAATGGGACATCAACGGTGAAACGGTTACCGTTGCAGTAAAGAGATAATACTTTTAAAGCCGTCCTTCCGGACGGCTTTTGAGCCTGTAAAAAACAAAAGGAGGTAGAAAAATGCGCTTTGACGCTTCAACTAAAAAGGTGTTTATAACGGCAAATGAGCTATGCCACAGTGTGGTCAACCACGCAAGTATTGATGCGCGCGGCGCACGTATCTACCCCGACACAGGCAAGATATCCGAATATATGGTGAAAAAGCACGGACTAAAATACGAAGAGAGCGTGCAATGCCACCGCACCGTCAGCCGCGGCGGTCTGTTTTACGAAATTGACGGCATCTGCGACGGAGTAATCCGCGAAAACGGCAGGGTATGCGTGTGTGTAAACCGTCACTTTGGAGGTTACACATCACAGATAACCTCGGACACAGCCGCAGAGTATATCGGTCTTGCGGTGATAAATGCATATATGCTCGCCGAGAGCGAGATGCTGTCAAGTATCAGCTTTGCAGTAACCTTTTACCATAATTCTAAAGATATAAGAACCATAGAAAAAACCTTTACGCGCAGTGAGATGTCCTCGGCATTTATGCGTCTTGTGGATATGCACCGTCCGTTTGCCGCGCTTGAAGCAGAGCGCGTATGTGTAAGACTCCCCGGTGCAAAATCACAGAGCTTTCCCTACCGCGAAATGCGAAAGCAGCAGCACGACTTTATGATTGAGGTACTGCGCGCAGTAAAGCTCCACGGAAAAGCAGTTATCGAAGCACCTACGGGAACGGGCAAGACTATGGCGGCGCTCTTCCCTGCGGTAAAGGCGCTTGGCAGCGGATTTGTTGATAGGATATTCTTCTTTACATCAAAAACGACAACTGCCATAGCCGCGCTCGATGCCGCAAAAAAACTGTCGGCAACATCGGGAATACGTGCCGTACACATCACGGCAAAGGAACGCCTGTGCCCCATAAAACTAAACGACCCGTTCAAATGTACTCCCGAAAAATGTCCGCGCGCAAAAGGTCACTACAAGAGAAATGCAGATGCGATTTCGGATATTGTAACCACCCATAAAATCATCGGCTCTGAGGCTATCGGCGAGTACGCGAAAAAATACAGCATATGCCCGTATGAATTTTCGCTCGACCTCACCGAAGTCTGCGATATCGTAATATGCGATTGCAATTATCTTATAGACGAGGCGGCGCATTTCCGCCGTTATTTCTCGGACTGTGAAGAAAACGGACAGAGATATATTTTCCTCTTTGACGAGGCTCACAATCTGCTTGAGCGTGCCAAGGCATCCTTTGGCGCAGAACTTAAGCTCTCCAAAATCCGCCGCTTTCTGGACAGCGTAAGAGTACTGCAGAAAAACGATGTTACAGAGGCTCTTGCCAACATTGAGTTTTACATAGACAGTATGCGCGAGCTGTGCGCCGACTCGTCCGAGGAGGATGAAAACGGCGCTGCCTACGGCTTCGCCAAGATAAACGCATTTGACAAGCAGTTTTACGACCTGCTCACCGTCTTTACGAAGGCGACAGATAAATACACCCGTTCAAATCTCTTCGGCACGCTTCCCGACAGCCTTTTTGACATTGTTTCAGACGCTAAAAAATACCTTTCGTCGCTTGAAATTTTTGACGAGTGCTTTACCCACACCGTTTCGGTTTACGGAAATGAGGTAGTGACGAAAATACTCTGCCTTGACCCCTCAAAACAGCTTTCAAAAAAGACGGCAAAGGGCGTTGCCACTGTGTTTTTCTCTGCGACACTCACCCCGCTTGACTATTACGCTTCCCTCTACGGAGCGGCTGACGGCGTAAAGCTTAAGCTTGATTGCCCGTATGACCGCTCAAATATGTCGGTCTGCATAATGGACAAGCTGAGTGTGAGATACCAGCAGCGCTCACAGAACGCCTCAGCCGTGGCAGATGTAATATACAGCACCGTCAGCCGCCGTGACGGAAACTATATGGTATACTTCCCATCCTACGCTTATATGAGCGAGGTGCAAACACTCTTTAAATACAAATATCCGCATATCAAAACGGTTCTTCAGGCACAGAATATGACCGAAGAGGCACGCTCCTCATTTCTTAGCGCATTCCGCAGTGAAACGCGCTCGACACTTGTCGGTTTTTCGGTGCTTGGCGGCATCTACTCCGAGGGAATAGACCTTGCAGGCGACAGACTTATCGGCTCTGTTATAGTCGGAGTAGGACTGACAAAGCCGAGCAACGAAAGTGAAGTACTGCGTGAATACTACGATGCAAAATATGAAATGGGGACAGAGTATGCGTATACCTATCCGGCATTTAACCGTGTGCTTCAGGCGGCAGGGCGCGTTATCCGTACAGAAACCGACTGCGGAGTTGTAGTTTTTATAGACGAGAGATACTCCGAGCCGCAGTACAAGGAGCTTATGCCCTATCAGTTCCGCAGTGCAAAGTTCGTTGGCGACACTCGCTCGCTTGAAAGAGTCATTGATACATTCTGGGAGAATAAATAAGAGGACTTTTGAAAAGAAGTTCTCTTTTTTTCTTTACTTTTATATTTATATTTGATATAATATAAACTATATAATAGGCAAAATATCCCGTAACGATACTTTATGAGGACAAAATATGAAAAATAAGAACAACGAAAGGCGGCAAAACCCGATTTTATTATCGGTCATTTTCGGCTTTGCAACACTGTTTATAATGGCGTGTCTGTATTCCGCAAAGCTCCCCTTCTCCGCCTGCTTTATAATCTCTCTATTCTTTTTGCTGCTTGCAAATCTTGTTTACTTTGTAGTGAACAGGCTCACTTCAAAAAGCGGCAGCGAAAAACTGAGCCGCGGACTCGGTCAGATAATGCTCGAAACGGTTATCAAGATGCAGTTTCCTATGGTAATCTGTGACACATCGGGCAAGATAATCTGGCGCAACCGCGCATTCGGAAGCGCGACAGAGTCAATAGGCTCGGTAATGGGCGTTTCCATCGACACAATTTCTTCGATAAACCTTGAGGAGCTTGCAGAGCACAAGACCGTTTCGGTAGAACTTTGCGAACGCCGCTTTGAGGTAGATCCGTTCGCTTTTAAGACCGATGAAAAGACATACTGGTTTCTCGTATTTGACGACTGCACCGAGCTTGACACGCTGAACGCAAAAATCGAAAACGAGCGCAGTGTTGTCGGCTATATCCAGATAGATAACCTTGACGAACTTTCGCAAAACGGAAAAGTAAGCTATCACGATGAGCTTAACAGAGTTTCGGGTATTCTCCGCGAGTATGCCGAGTCTAAAAATGCAATCTTACGCGAGTATGACCGCAACAGATATATACTCCTTATGAACCGCGAGGGGCTCGGGAACTCAAGGGCGACAAACTTTGACGTGCTTGACAAGGTACGCGATGTCAAGGTAGGCGACCTCGGTCTCCCGTTTACAATTTCCGTAGGTCTTACCGATGTAGGCGAAACGCTTGCCGACAGAGAAGCAGGCGCAAGAGAAGCACTCTCAATGGC
>JAZSKM010000129.1:0-19707 GCA_045534835.1 Eubacteriales bacterium
TAGGAGGTCTCTTTTTTCTACTGTCCGTTTTTACTGGACTTGTGCAACAAAAGTTCCGGACTTTTTGTTATGCGTAGGAGGAGCTTGTGCCGCAAAAGCCTTTGAGTCTTGCATTGTCAAGAATTGTATTATATAATAGTGTGTAGATATTTACGCAGCAAGGAGAAATACAATGGAACAAAGCAAGCACGACGTATTTGTAAGTTTTTCTTTTAAAGACCAAAAAACCTCAGAATATGTCGTAAATCAGCTTTCAAACAAATACAATATCCCCTGTTGGATATGCACAAGTGAAATCTTAGCCGGAGAGCACTACAAGGCCGTGATTGTAGATGCGATAGAAACAGCGAAACTTGTACTGTTTATTCAGAGCGAAAACTCAATTTCTTCAAGAGAGGTTCCCAAAGAAATTGCTGTAGCACTGGATAACGGCAAGCCGGTAATTCCGTTTGTTATTGACGAAGCCGAGCTTGTAGGCGACCTTGAATATGACCTTTTGGCTGTTCACCGCGTTGATGCAACAAGACCGACAATGGACGAACGTATTGAGGAGCTTTCAAGACAGATTTATGCCGTAATCAATAAAAACAGCAAAAGCGGTTCCTGGAGCGGCAGCTTCAGGCAATTTAAGCTTTTGTCAACGCCGACAATTACTCCTAAAAAAATCTTTTTGGGACGAGATGAGGTTTTAGCCCAAATAGAGAATAACTTTAGCCGAGGCGAAACCGTACAATTTTTATACGGTATCGGAGGCATCGGCAAAACACAGATTGCAAAGCAATATGCCAAAAGGCACAAAAACGACTACGACACTATCGTTTATACAACATATAACGAAAGCATAAAAAACACGCTTATATCCGAAAATTCTTTCGTGCTTGAACCGGAGATGGCACGCTTTACAATGAGCGATGGCTCTAAGGAAAGCGATAACGATTTTTTCAATAGAAAGCTTGAAAAAATAAAGAAAATTTCCGATAAAAAAACGCTTATCGTGCTTGACAATTTCGATACGGTGAGCGACGAAAATCTCGAAGCCTTTATTTCCGGAGATTACCACCTCCTTATCACCACAAGAAATGATTTTTCACGTCTCTTCCCCACTGTAAAAATCGATGCGATCGAGTCGATGGATCAATTGAAAGAAATTTTTATGCAGAATTACGGGGGCTATGATGTAGAGGAGGACGATCCCTGTTTATCCGAGCTTATCGAGCTTGTAAACCGTCATACATATACTGTCGAGCTTTTGGCGCAGCATATGGAAAACAGCGGACAGACTCCGGAGGAAATGATCAAGTCACTAAAAAAGGAAGGAATACTTTCGCTCTCGGAAGAGGTAATGAGCGAAAATATGAAAAAGCAGACCGCTTATGAAAACCTGCTTAAAATGTTCAAGCTTTTCTCCCTTACCGAAGAAGAAAAAACGGTTTTAATGTATCTTTCGTTTATGCCGATTGAAGGTGTAAATGTAAGAAATTTCAGATTATGGGCAGACCTTGACTCAACAAAAATAATCAAGGATCTGGAAACAAAAAGCTGGATTGTCAAAAACACGGAGGGTATTGCGCTACACCCGATTATCAAGGAGGTTGTAAAGCACGAAATTGGTGCCTCAGAGGAAAAATGCGCCGGATTTATAAACAGGTTTACCGACACAATCGAAGACAAGAAAACCTGGGGAATGAAGAAGAGCGAAAAGGACAGATACGCCTTAATAGCAAAAGGCATCCTTGAAAGGTTTGACCAAATAACGGATAAAACAGAGTTGTTCTATTACCAAGCTACAAATCTTTTCAGCTTTGCCGTTGACACTGAGTATGCACTGGTGCTCGCTAAACGCCTTTACGACTATTATCTGAAAACCAAGGGTGAAAACAGCTTTGAAACGGCACGGTCCGCATTTAAAATCGGCTGGTTGTACACTTACGACAATCATTTTGCTAATGCTGATGAAAATTCGTTGCATTGGCTAAGTATGGCAGACGAGGCTTTTTCGCATATTCCTCTTTCAACCTCAGAAGAAAAGTCGCGCCATACTATGACTAAAACAAATCTTTCAAAGCAATATATGATTAAATATTCCAAGACAAGATCTGAAGCAGATTTTAATATTGCTTTGAAATACGTTGAAGACTCACTAAATCATGCGGTAGAATCCTTTTCGCCGGGTGAATTCCACTACGGAAAAATCGCCGGTGCATATCTGCAACTTATTGAACTGCTTATAGTAGCCGAAAAATATGACAACTGCCTGAGCTATTTAGAAAAAGCATCCGAAATACTTTTATCTTTATTCGATGAAACCCATATGGATATCGTGTATATACGCCGTCTCAAAGCAACTATACTTTATAAGCTCGGTGAATATGAAGAGGCAAAAACTTTGGCTGAAAAAAGTGCAGACGGCTACGTAGAGTGCATCGGACTTAATCATCCGAATACTTATTTGGTTTATACGCTTTTAGGGGACATCTGTACCGCCTTGAATAAACACACGGAAGCGTTAAATGCTTATGAAATCGCCAAAAAGGTTGCTGAAAGCATCTATCCGCCAAATGCCAAGGAAACCGCTTCTGTAAACGAAAAAATCGCACATATTAAAAGCTTGATATAAGGACAAACAAGTTTATATGTCAGTGTAAACGCTTGACAAAATAAGCAAGTTATAGTAAAATATGGTTTGTAATATTTTTGTCAATCAATGGAGGATAATAATGGACGCTTCTAAAATCAAACTCGTTGCTTTTGACCTTGACGGTACGCTTACTCAGCATAAGACTCCTCTTAGTCCTGAGCACCGTGCTGTTCTTGAGCAGCTTGCTGCAAAATATAAGCTCCTTATGGTAGGCGCAGGTATGTGCCACCGCATTTTCGACCAGCTTGGACACTTCCCCATTGATATTCTCGGCAACTACGGTTTGCAGTATGCAAAGTACAATCCCGACACCAAGGACATAGAGATAGTTCGCAACTCCGTTTTCCCTTGCGATAAGGAAAGTGTTGAAAAGCGCGTCACCGCTATGCGCGAAAAGTACGGCTTTACAGAATACAGAGGCAAGAATGTCGAATATCACGCATCCGGCTGTGTTACCTTCCCTATCCTCGGCACCGAGGCTATTCAGGAGGACAAACTTGCGTTTGACCCCGACCGTTCAAAGCGCCGTGCAATCTACGATGATATTAAGGAGGTATTCAGCGACTACATAGTATTCGTAGGCGGCTCCTCCTCATTTGATATGGCACCCGCTCCTCACAACAAGGCTTATGCGCTTGCAGAATACTGCAAGGAGCACGGCATTAAGCACGATGAGGTCGTATTTGTTGGTGACGACTACGGTCCCGGCGGAAACGACGAATCGGTTTACCTCGCAGACTTCAATTTCATCACCATTGACAACTACCTCGACTTCCCAGAGAGAGTTAAAGAACTGCTTTAATACAGAAAGGCGATGCATAATGCATCGCCTTTTGTGTGCAAAAAATCCACCCGCGATGCGGGTGGATTTTGTATTTTACTCTTCGAGATTTGCCTTGTTTTCTGCAATTACCGCATCTGCAACGCTCTGCGGAACTTCTTCATAGCGAACAAACTCCATATCATAATGTCCACGTCCCTGAGTCATAGAACGAAGTGCAACGGTATACTCAAGAACCTCTGCCTGAGGAACCTCTGCCTCGATAATGGTAGAACCGCTCTTGGTCTCATCGGGAGTGATGTTGAGAACTCTGCCGCGGCGCTTGTTAAAGTCGCCGAGGATATCGCCCACCATAGAATCGGGAACGTAAACATTCATAGCCATAACAGGCTCCATAAGTACGGGATTTGCCTGCTTCATACCCTCTTTATAAGCGATAGAAGCCGCCATCTTGAACGCCATTTCAGAGGAGTCAACATCGTGATACGAGCCGTCAAAGAGGTTAGCCTTAAGGCCTGTCATCGGGAAGCCTGCAAGAACGCCCTTCTTCATAGCCTCTTCAAGTCCCTTCTGAACTGCGGGATGGAAGTTCTTGGGTACGCTGCCGCCGACAGTGCTTTCAGTAAAGGTAAGTCCCTCGGTATCAGAAGGAGCAAACTCCATCTTAACGTGACCGTACTGACCGTGTCCACCCGACTGCTTCTTATGCTTACCTTCAACGGAAACCTTCTTGCGAATAGCCTCGCGGTATGCTATTCTCTGCTTTTCAAGCGCTACGGAAACGCCGTAACGAGTCTTGAGTTTAGCAACAGTTACATCAAGGTGGATATCACCAAGACCGTAAACAAGGCGCTGCTTTGTCTCTGCGTTATTCTCGTAACGAAGTGTAAGGTCTTCCTCAAGAAGTCTTGCAATACCCTGAGAAATCTTGTCCTCATCGCCCTTGGAAACAGGAACATCTCCCATTGCCTTATAGGGAGTGGGAATAGCAACGTGTGCATACTTAACAGTACCGGACTGGCTGAGAGTATCATTTGTGTTGGTATCGTTAAGCTTAGCAGTAACACCGATATCGCCGCAGCAGAGAGTGTCAACCTCGGTCTGCTTCTTGCCGCATACGGTATAAATCTTATTGAGCTTTTCTTCGCCGCCGCGCGCATTCTTAAGAGTCATATCGCGCTTAACAGTACCGTTCATAACCTTGAAGTAGGTCATCTTACCTACAAACGGGTCGGCAACGGTCTTGAATACGAAGATAGCAGGCTCGCCGTCCTTGTCGATAGCAACATCATTGCCGTCAACATCCTTCTCTGCACCGCGTGCGGTAGGTCTCGGGAAGGAGTCTGCAATTACATCAAGCAGAGGAGCGATACCCCATACCTTTGCAGCAGAGCCGCAAATTACGGGAACGATGCCGCCGTGAATAATACCCTCGTGAATAGCCTCAACAGCCTCTTCACGGGTAATGCTCTCGGGGTCCTCAAAATACTTATCCATAAGCATATCGCTCGTACCTGCAATAGACTCAAGAAGCATATCGCGGTATTCGTGTGCAGTACCGATAAAGTCGGCAGGGATCTTATCGCCCTTGGAAAGATTTCCTTTATCGTCATATGTATAAACCTTCATATCAACAAGGTTGAGGAAGCCTGCAACCTTGTCAGCCTCAATCATCGGAATGATGATAGGACACACAGAAACGCCGTAACGCTCGCGAAGTGCCGAGAAAGCCTTGGCAAAACGAGCTTCACCGTCATCAAAACGGTTAATGAAGAACGCCTTGGGAATACCTGCCTCTGTAGCATAGTCCCAACCAAGGTCGGTGCCTACCTGAACGCCGGTACGTCCGTCAACAACGATAATAGCCGCATCGGCAACGCGGACAGCCTGCTTAGCCTCTCCGCGGAAACCGAGGTAACCGGGGGCATCAATAACGTTAATCTTTATATCGTTATGCATAAAGTTAACCATTGCAGCGGAAAGAGTAAATCCGCGCTTGGTTTCTTCTGCATCATAGTCGCAAACAGTATTACCCTCGGTAGTCTTGCCGAGGCGGTCAATAAGCTTCTTGCGGTAAAGCATAGCCTCAACCAAAGAGGTCTTACCGGTAGAGCCGTGTCCTAAAAGTACGATATTTCTAATGTTTTTGGTGATATATTCCGCCATAGTTTTTTGCTCCTTTTCGGAAGTAGTATAGAAATATTATACATTATTTTAAGAATGCTTGCAAGGGCTATTTTGAACTTTTTGCGGCATAAACGTAAAACCAAACGGGGAATTTTTGTGCAGTTTTAACAATCGTTTGAGTTGTAGCACTTTCCCTGCCATAGATTTTCGCGGTACATATACTTATCAATATCGTTTATGACCTGAATTTTTTTGAGGCTCCACAGCGGTGCTACAAGATCGTCTGCCGCCCCATCACCCGTAATTCTGCCTATAACGGTATCAGGGTGAAGAAGCGTAAGCTGGCGCGCCACTATTTTTATATACTCTTCCTCCGAAAGCGGTGTATACTCTCCTCTTTCGTACATATCGCAGAGCTTAGTACCGCGAAGAATATGCATAAGGTGAAGCTTTACCTGCGACGGTGCAAGCGCAGCAACATCCTTTGCAGTCTTTTCCATATCGCAAAAGCTCTCGCCGGGAAGTCCGTTGATAAGGTGCACGCATAGGTTAATCCTGTCCGATGCTTTTTTCAATGCAAAGTAACCGTTCAAAAATTCTTCGTAGTTATGACAGCGGTTAATTATTCTCGCGGTTTCGTCATTTGTGCTCTGCAGACCAAGCTCTACGGTAAGCACAGTTTTTTCGGCAATTTCACACAGCAGTTCAATCACCGCAGGGGAAAGGCAGTCCGCGCGCGTTGCAATATTCATACCGACGACGTTTTCAAGCGAAAGCGCCTCGTAATACTTTCCTTTAAGAAAGTCAACGGGTGCATATGTATTGGTATGAGCCTGAAAATACGGAATGGTACGTGTAACCTCCCATTTTTTTGACATCATTTCTACGCCCTTTTGGTACTGTTTGGCAACGGAAAGAGTATGCGATGGCGCAAAGTCGCCGCTGCCTCGCGAGGAACAGTATATGCATCCGCCCTCTCCGCGGCTGCCATCAATATTAGGGCAGGTGCAGCCTATATCAAGCGGAATCTTGGCGCACTTACCGCCAAAGGTGCTACGCAGATAGTAATCGTACGTAAAGTATCTCTTATTTGAATCGGTATTTTTATATGGGTTATTTGTACGCTGTGTATCCATTTCCGTCTCCTAAAAAGGGGAGCTTTGGCTCCCCTAAACAGTATATTTTTCGCAGTACATATTGTATAGCTTTTGATATGACTCTTCATCCGCCTTTATTGCACGCAGATTCTCGTGCATATTCATATTGTGAATACCAAAGTCGATAAGGCTGCCAGCGATATTTGAGCAATGGTCTGCCGCACGCTCAAAGTTCGTAAGCAGGTCTGACCATACAAAGCCTACGTCAATAGAACATTCGCCTTGCTGCAATCTTGAAATATGGCGGTCGCGCAGCTTGTCGCGAAGCAGGTCAATGACCTGCTCAAGCGGCTCTATTGCTGCTATCGCCGCAGCATCTCCGTTTTGGAAAGCTCTTTCCGACAAATCAAGAATTTCTCTTATTGCATTCGACATTACACAAAGCTCTTCTGTTGCCTCGTCAGACAACACAATTCCCTTTTTGCGAAGCTCCTCAGCAGACTCAACGATATTTACGCTGTGGTCGGAAATACGCTCAAAGTCGCCGATGACCTTTAGCAGCATAGCCGCCTCGCTCGAGTCCTTTGCACTGAGCTGAAGAGAGCTGAGCTTTACAAGATAAGTGCCGAGAGAGTCCTCATATCGGTCGGTATCGCTTTCTTTTTTGCGGACATTCTTTGCAGTTTCCGCCTTGTAGTCAAATACAGTATCTATAGCATCTATAAGCGAAGAAATTGCCGCCGCAGACATATCCACCGCGACCTTGTGTGCAAGTTCGAGAGCAATAGCAGGAGTAGCGAAGAGACGCTCATCAAGGTCAACAAATTTTTCCTTGGACTCAGTATCCGGAACAAGTCTGCAAACAAGCTTTTCAAGCAACTTTGTCATCGGTAAAAGCAAAAGAGTGCAGAAAATGTTAAATACCGTATGTGCAACCGCAATTCCAAATTCATTGGCACTTTCGGTAAGAAAATCTGCGAGTGGCGAAAACAAAGCCCTTGCCGCGACAAACACCGCGAGAAATACCACTGTACCAATAATATTGAACATAAGATGCACAAGCGCAGCGCGCTTTGCATTCTTGTTAGCACCTACAGACGAGATCATAGCGGTAACGCAGGTACCGATATTCTGTCCCATAATTATCGGCACGGCAGCATTATACGAAACCGCACCTGTAGATGACAGTGCCTGCAAAATACCGACAGATGCCGAGCTTGACTGAATAATGGCAGTAAGCAAAGCACCTGAAAGTACGCCGAGAACAGGATTTGTGAACGCAAGCAGAATGTTCCTAAACTCAGGAACGTCGCGCAGTCCCGAAACCGCATCGGACATTGTTTCCATTCCGAACATAAGCGTTGCAAATCCAAGAAGAATAGTACCTGTATCCTTCTTTTTGTCGTCCTTGCAGAACATATAAAAAATTATGCCTATAAGCGCAAGAATCGGGGTGAATGATGTAGGCTTGAGCAGCTGAACAAACGGATTACCGCTGTCAATGCCGCTGAGACTGAGTATCCACGCGGTAACGGTGGTACCGACGTTTGCACCCATTATAACATTTATAGCCTGTCCGAGAGCGAGGAGTCCCGAGTTTACAAAGCCGACAACCATAACCGTGGTTGCAGACGAGCTTTGAATTACCGCAGTAACCGCAAGTCCTGTTAAAAATCCTGCCGCCCGTCTGGTAGTAAGCCTGCCGAGAATGTCACGCAGACTGTCTCCTGCTCTTTTCTCAAGTGCCTGCCCCATAAGGTTCATACCAAAAAGGAACAGCGATAGTCCGCCTACAAGCGTTAACAAATCAAAGATATCCATACTGTTCTCCTTAGTTTGTTTTATATGTATCTTTGATTTGCTTATATATTATGATAACTAATTTGAATGTTTTTTATTAAAGGTTTTCGAATGCGGCTTCGAATATTTCGTACATTCTCTCCTTTTTACCGCAAAGCCACAGTGCTGCGCAAAGTGCCTCAAAGCCTGTTGCAGTACGGTATTCGGCGCCAGAAGCGCTTTTAGGTACCGAAAGATGCTGAGAGTTTCTTCCGCGCTTGAAAAGCGCGATTTCCTCCTCGGTGAGCATCTGCTCTATTCTGTGGAACGCGGCACACTGATTTTTCGCAGTCACATACGCGTGCGAAGCCTCGTTAAGCCTGCCTACACCGAGCATTCCGCCGCGGATAAGGCGTTCGCGCACCCACAGTTCAAAAACGCAGTCGCCAAGATATGCAAGTGAAGCGCCGTCAGCCATCTTTAAAAGTTCGTTTGTATCCATATTCCCTCTTATTTCAAGATATAGACCGCAAGCACGATTATACCGAGAATTATGCGGTAAACGCCAAATGCGGAGAAGCTGTGCTTCTTAACAAAATCGGTGAGGAATTTAATAGCCGCAACCGATACTGCAAATGCTACTGCGCATCCTACAGCGAGATAGATAGCCTCTGCCGCAAGAATTTCGCCGCCGTCAAGGAAAAATTTCATCGCCTTAAGCAGTGATGCTCCGAGCATAACGGGTATTGCAAGGAAGAACGAAAACTCAGCCGCAGCACCTCTCGAAACCGAAAGCATAGATGCACCGAGTATAGTCGAGCCGGAACGCGAGGTACCTGGTACAAGCGAAAGAGTCTGAAACAGTCCGATACCGAGCGCGGTTTTAAAGTCAATGTCATCCACCGTATCCACAGCAAATCTCTTATCCTTGTTTTTGCGCTCAACAATTATAAACAGCACACCGTAAACTATAAGCGCAAGTGCAACAACAAACGAATTGTAAAAATGTTCGTCCATCCAGTCGTCAAGCGCAATTCCGATAACTGCGGCAGGAAGCATTGCAACGATAACCTTAAACCACAGCATCATTGTGCCTCTTTTAAGAGAGATGCTTCCTAAAGAAAACATAATATCTGCCGCGGCTACACTGCTCTTTTTTGCAAATGGCCATAACTTTGTAAAATAAAGAACGACAACTGCCAAAATCGCGCCAAGCTGAATAACTACCTCGAACATTTCCCAGAACTCGTCACTGACATTGAAGTGTAAAATGTCGTTAAGCAATATCATATGACCCGTACTTGAAATAGGGAGCCATTCGGTAATTCCCTCCACTATTCCGAGCAGTACGGATTTTATGATTTCGATGATAAAGTCCATATCAGTTTGCTCCTCTCAGAATGTCGCCTTCTTTAACCTCGAAAGGCACACGCACCTTGAAAATCATTGCCGGATGAGGTGCGCTCTCTATAGGCTCGCCTGCCTCGTCAAAAATTTCGTCAGCCGTAAAGCCGCGGCCTACTTTACCGGGGGAAATAAGCTCTACCTTTTCACCACGGCTCACTTTATTACGCTGAATAAAGCTTGCAAGTCCGCTTTCACTATCATACGCAACAGCGGTGGCGATATATGCCTTTTCACGTATATAGCCCATATTTTCGCAGGTCTGCGCGTTCTCTGAGGGTAGGTCAAACCAATAGCCTGTCGCGTAATCGCGATGGCTCACGCTACAAAGCTCATCAAGCCACTCCTGCTTGAAGGCGTAATTCTCAGGGTCTTTAAGGTATGCATCAATAGCCATTCGGTATGCGTTAGTTACAACCGCCGCATAGTACGCGCTCTTCATTCTTCCCTCGATTTTAAAGCTTGTTATACCGCTCTCAATAAGCTCGGGGATATGCTCAATCATACACATATCGCGTGAGCTCATTATAAACGTGCCGTCCTTATCTTCATAAAGCGGCAAAGGCTGCTCGGGGCGCTTTTCCTCATATATTTCAAGCGTGCGGTAATTCCATCGGCAAGGCTGAGCGCACGCGCCGCGGTTAGAATCCCTGCCCGTGTAGAAGTTTGAGAGCAGACATCTGCCGCTGTACGAAACACACATCGCTCCGTGAACAAAGCATTCTATGTCGGTATCCTCGGGCTTTTCACTGCAAATACGCGCAACCTCTTTCATCGTAAGCTCGCGTGCAAGCACAACGCGCTTTGCACCAAGCTCTCTCCACGCAAGCACATCATATGTGCTTACGCTCGAAGCCTGTGTTGAAATATGAATCTCAAGGTTTGGTGCAACGCGCTTTGCAAGAGAAAGCACGCCAAGGTCGCTGACGATTATTGCATCAACTCCGCTCAAAGCAAGAAAAACAAGATATTCTTCAAGTGCCGCATATTCTTCTGTACGGGGCATAGTATTAACGGTCACGTACACCTTAACGCCGCGCTCGTGCGCATACTTCGCGGCTTCAATTATTTCTTCATTTGTAAAATTATCCGCAGCAGCACGCATACCAAATGCGTTTCCTGCGAGATAAACAGTATCGGCACCGTAAAGCACCGCCGCTTTAAGTTTTTCAAAGTTGCCTGCAGGCGCAAGCAATTCAGGTCGCTTTTGCAAAAAATCCCTTCCTTTCAAAAGCATTTTACAACATTATAATGATACAATATTTTATAGTTAATGTCAAACCTATTTTATTGTTGCACATTTCTTCCATTTATGATATAATTTTTGTGTATGCGACAAAATTCACAGTAAGGAATTTACACTAATGAACAAAGATAAAATTAAAAAGTTTGATTTCACAAAAAAGCCGCACGCCCCGTATCCTTGGCTAATGTGGCTGGCAAAGACCATAGTTGCGTGGCCTTATCTGAAAAGACGCGGTGCCGTACTGAACAAGCGCGGTATGGAAGACCTTGAGGGCAAGCCGTATATCCTGCTCTGCAATCACGCGTCATTGGTTGACCTATGCTTTATGCTGAAGGCAACACACCCGTACGCTGTGAACAACATTATGACACTTGAAGGCTTCAACACCTATACCGAGCCTCTTATGCGCGGCCTTGGCGTTTTGGGCAAGAGAAAGTACGTTTCGGATATCACCCTTGTCCGTAATATACGTTACTGCCTTAAAGAGCTTAAAACAATTATGGCGATATTTCCCGAGGCTCGCTATTCGCTTGACGGATGCACCTCATTTCTTGCCGACTCGACAGGCGGTCTTTTGAAAATGATGAAGGAGCCTGTTGCGATGCTCAAAATACACGGTAACTTCATAGATCTGCCGCAGTGGAACAAGCAGAGTAAAAAATGCTACTGCGAGGCAGACCTCTATCCTCTTTTCACCGCGGAAGATCTGAAGTCACTTTCTGTAGACGAAATCAACGCCCGCCTTGCAAAAGAGTTTGAATACGATGACTTCAGATGGCAAAAGGAGCGTGGCATAGTTATCGACCATCCGAAGCGTGCCGAGGGACTTCACGCTCTGCTGTACAAATGTCCGCACTGTCTGAGTGAAGGTGAAACCGACTCTGAGGGCGACACACTTTTCTGCCGCAAGTGCGGTAAAAAGTGGTTTATGGAAACCGACGGCAGTCTGCGTGCGCTTGAAGGTGAAACCGAGTTTTCGCATATACCCGACTGGTCGAGGTGGGAGCGCGAATGTGTGCGCAAGGAAATTGAGGACGGCACATACTATTTCGAGGACGAAATCCGCCTTGAAACTCTGCCCAACGCCTGGAAATTCTACAAACACGGTGAGGGCAAGCTTATCCAAACTCCCGATGGCACTACAATAACAGGTACCTGCTACGGCAAGCCGTTTGAGCTCTACAAGAGTGCAATGAACCAAAGCAGTATGCATATCGAATATGACTACCTCGGAAGAGGCGACTGCGTTGACATCTCAACACTTGAAGACAGTTATTGGTGCTACCTTACAAAACGCGATGCAATAACCAAGCTCAGCTTTGCTACCGAGGAAATATTCCTCGCGGCGCAAAAGAAAACACTTGAAACAAGGCACACGAAAGAAACAGTATGAAAAAGATTTCAAAAATGAATGAAGCCGCGTGGGCTTTAGGTGTACTTCTGTGCGCTTTCGGCGTGGCACTCGCAACCAAAGCGAATTTCGGGCTTTCAATGATTGCGGCTCCGCCATACATTATACATTTGTTTATGCAAAACTTTCTTCCGTGGTATACTCAGGGCACCTCGGAATACATATGGCAGGGTGTACTGCTGATTATTCTCTCTATAATCGTACGCCGCTTTAAAATAAAATATCTTTTGACCTTCGGGTGCGCTATGATATTCGGTATTGCAGTTGACGGTTTCATATTCCTGCTCGGCGGCGGCGCCGCGTACGAAACATTTACGGCGAGGATCATCGCTTTTATAATAAGCGAGATAATCACCGCGGTGGCTATTGCCTGCTATTTCCGCACGGATATGCCGCTCCCCGTTTATGAGCTTGTAGTTTCCGAAATTGCAAAGTGCTTCTCGCTTAGTCTTAACAAGGTGAAACAGGCAAACGACATTATTATGCTGATAATTTCTATAGTGTTTGCCCTTGTACTCAACCGCAGTTTTGCGGGCATTGGTATCGGTACAGTCATTATCACGCTTGTAAACGCTTCTCTAATCTCGCTTGCAGGAAAGCTGCTTGACAGATTTTTTGAGTTTTCTCCGAGATTTCCCAAATTCATCAATCTTGTAAAGCTTTAATTATATTTATGCGTTGACTATTATGAAATTTATGTTAAGATTAGCACTGAATTTTTAAAAAGGAGAGATTATTTTGAATTTTAGTTTCTTGTATGAGTATATCGTACAGATAACCTGGCAACAGCTCGTAATGTGGGCTATTGGAGGTATCCTTATATACCTCGCTATTAAAAAGGATATGGAGCCTACACTCCTTCTTCCAATGGGCTTTGGTACTATACTTGTAAACATACCTCATTCGGGCGCAATCGATCAGGTTGCAGACGGCGTTACCGAGGCAGGTGCGCTTACCACACTCTTTAATGCAGGCATTTCAAACGAGCTTTTTCCGCTGATACTCTTTATCGGTATCGGCGCGATGATAGACTTTACCCCTATACTTACCAATCCTAAGCTTATGCTCTTCGGCGCAGCTGCACAGTTTGGTATCTTCTTCACCTTCTGTCTTGCATCTATCTTCTTCCCCCAGAATGATGCGGCTTCTATCGGTATAATCGGTGTTGACAATTGTCATACCGCTATAGTAGTTGCAAAGAAGCTGAAATGCCAGTTCGTAGGAGCGATTATGGTTGCGGCATATTCTTATATGGCGCTTGTACCTATCATTCAGCCCCCTATAATCAAGCTTCTTACCACAAAGAAGGAGCGTATGATACGTATGCCATACAAGGGAGCGAACGTTTCTAAGACTACGAAAATTCTCTTCCCGATAGTTATTACTATCGTTGCAGGCGTTATTGCCCCATCCTCTGTTGCGCTTATCGGATTCCTTATGTTCGGCAACCTTATCCGCGAGTGCGGCGTGCTTGACAACCTTTCCGAAACTGCACAGAAGGTTCTTGCAAACCTTATCACCATTTTCCTCGGAATCACTATTTCCACCAAGATGCAGGCAGAGCAGTTCCTGCAGCCTGCAACACTCCTTATCCTCGGACTCGGTCTGTTCGCATTCATTTTCGACACCGCAGGCGGCGTTATCTTTGCAAAGCTTCTCAACCTTTTCTCCAAGGAGAAAATCAATCCTATGATTGGCGCGGCAGGTATTTCCGCGTTCCCGATGTCCGGACGTGTTGTTCACAAGCTCGGTCTTGAAGAAGACCCGCAGAACTTTTTGCTTATGCATTCTATCGGTGTAAACGTTTCAGGTCAGATCGCTTCGGTTATCGCAGGCGGTATGATACTCAATTTCTTCGGTTAAGGAGGAAAGATAAATGTTTGGAAATATCACATTTGAACCATCAAATTTTGTAAGCAATCTTGGCTATATGGCAACCGGTATGATAGGTATATTCGTTGTTATCGGTGTAATTATCGTAGCAACTGTTCTTATCAACAAGCTTGCAAGTCGCAATAAGTAATAAAAACAGACAGCCTCGGTCTTTCGACCGAGGCTGTTTTACTTTACGGGCGAAGTCCCATTCCGCCCTCAAGGGTGAGTGTTTCGCCGTTCATATACTTGAAGTCGGGAGATGCAAGCTGAACGCATACTCTACCGATTTCAAGCTCTGCATCGCCGTAATGTCCCGCAGGAGGCATCTTTACATTTGCCTTGAATGCCTCGGGATATGCCTTTTCAAATCCCTCAAGCTGTGCAGTCCAAGCCAAAGGACATACAACGTTAGTATTGATACCGTCCTTTGCCCACTCGGTAGCCGCAACACGGGAAAGACCGCGGATACCCTCTTTTGCCGCCGCATAAGAGCACTGTCCGTAGTTGCCGAAAAGTCCTGCTCCTGATGCGAAGTTGATAATTGCACCCTTGGTTTCCTTAAGATAGGGATAGCACGCCTTCATATAGTAAAAGGTTGCATACAGTCCCGAGTACATAGCAAGATTAAACTGCTCTGTCGTGTGGTCCTGAATAGTCACGCCGGAGGCGGATGCCTGTGCGTTGTTGATAAGAACATCTATTCTGCCAAACTCTTTTACCGCGGCATCCACCACGCTTTTAGCAGTAGCCTCGTTGTCATTGCCCTCGGAAATATCCGCCTGCACTGCCAAAACCTTAATACCATACAGCTTCTCAAGTTCTTCCTTTGCCTTTTCAAGCTTGGATACATTTCTGCCTGTGATTACAAGATTTGCCCCCTCCTTGGCATAAGCGGTTGCGATCACGTAGCCGATAGAGCCGCATCTGCCGTCCGACAGCACTGCGTAGCCCGCACCTGTAATAATTGCGGTCTTACCTTTCAAAAATCCCATAGTTAATCCTCCCTGTATTCAATTCTATTTTCAGAAACATTTACAAGCTCGTTGCCAAGCGAGCCCTTGCATATAATAATTCTCGCATCTGCAGCCGTGAAAATATTGTTTGCAACTATATTATTGTTGCCTTGTATGATAATGTTTCTATCAACAATGTTATTAATAACAATATTGCCGTCGCCCTTTATCACGATGGCATCTGCCGCACCGTTAAGGACAGTGTTACCAACAATTCTGTTTTTATCTCCCTCTATGTAAAGTGATGGTGTCGGCTGTACGAATGGCTTACGCTGCGAATTGCTTGTAGCATCATCATCGTAATACCAGAATGTGCCTGCAGCATCAAACAGATTGTTTTTAACACAGCATTTTGAAACCTTATAAAAGCATAATGCCGCCCTTGGATACGGATTATCCTCCGGAAAAGCACCGCCGTTACGGACAAATTTCATATCGCTTATCTCAAGGCTATGCATATTTGCATTTTCTCCGCTTGCAAAGAAACCGTATGACGGAGTGTCAGCAACGACACAGCTTTTGAACATAGCGTAATATGATGCCCTCGGAGCAAAGTAAACGCCTATACAACATCCGTCAGCATTGATTTTTTCAAAAGTGCAGGCATCTATCTCAGCAGTGCCCGTCACCGAAATAGCAGATGCAAGTCCGCAGCAGGATATCTTGCTGAACTCGCTCTGATCAACACGCTTTGAATCAAAGCAAATGCCCGCCGCTACAGCAGGGTTTGCATAGTCAAACATACTGCGTGTATCCATACCGGCAATATTCCCTTGTATGCCGATTTCCTTTACTATATTGCCTCCGAGAACATTGTCGCGGCTGATATATATTGCGGGAATACCGTTTCCCGAAAGACGGAGTTTAGTTCCATACTTCGATTCAAAAACGCCGTTCGGATCCGAGGGGTAATTCCATACTTCGCCCTCCAGTTTAGTGCACGGAGTATCTATCAAAACGGGCTCATTTACATTATACTGTCCCACCGGCAGATAAACTCTGCCGCCGTTCACAAGCCGATGCAATTCAAGGTTAATAAGACTTGTATCATTTGCCATAGCTATCACTTCCGTATTTCTTTAGTATTCTTTTTCCACACAATAGCAACAGTGCACCGAGAATCGGAAACAATGCTGCCAAAAGCATACCCGCTCTCATACCAATCTGCTCTGCTGTAAGCGAAAATCGGTTGCCAAGGTGGGTAGCAAGCGAACTCTCCTTTACGGTATCAACAACTATACCGAGTAGCTGAGGTGCAACTGCACCGCCAAGGTCGCCGCCCGATGCCATAAGTGCATAAGCGGTAACACCTGCCGCGGGTAGTTTTTCTTCCATAAGTATAAGCGTTCCCGGCCATAGCATCGACGTACAAAGTCCTGTTAAAACGCAGGCAATCATCGAAATGACAACTTTTTGCGTAAGACCGACCACTATGTAGCAAGCAGCCGCGCCCGCCATACCGCAAAGCAGGATCGTGGAGATATTTCCGCCGTATTTTGCGTGCAGAGTTCTGCCTATTCCAAGGAGTACCGCAAATGCCGCCATACCGAGAATATCGCCCGCTACCTTTGGTATATGAAGAGCGTTTTCTATATATCCCGACACCCAGTTCGTCATAGTATTCTCCGCCGCACTGCCAAGAAAAATGCAGATAACGCAAAGCGTGAGTATCTGTCTTCTTCCGTCTGTTCTTCCCTTCTCTTTGCTCTCGGAAATGTTGACATCGGGTATTTTTGATGTGCTGAACAAAATAAACGAGCCTATAGGCAATGCAGCCCAGAAAAACGTGAGATACATCCAATTCTCGCTGCCGAAAATCCTGAGAAACGCGGTGCTCAGCAGAACAACTGTAAGAACGCCGTAAGCGTACAGTGAATGAAGCAGGCTCATATCGCGGCTTGGGTTGTCAGACGGTATTGCAGCCACAAGGGGACTCATCAACACCTCGCACAGTCCCGCAGCAACAGAAAAGACCACTGTGCCGCACAAAAGACCGATATACGCATACTTTGGGAACAGCATCGGCACCGATGCATAGATTAAAAGTCCGAGCGTTGTAATAAGCGGCATTATTTTTATCGTTCTTCGTATATTAAAATACCTTGTAAAAAAGGTAAAAATCAAGTCAACAGCAAGCTGTGTAAAGAAATTTACAAGTACAAGTGTACCGAGAAGTGTATATGAAATGCCATACATTTCTCTGAAGGTCACAAACAGAAGCGGCGGTAGACTGAATACCGATGACATTGCAAGATATGTATAATAGCAGCTGTATTTTGTCCGTCTGTACTCTTTGTCCAAACCGTTGTTAATGCTCATTTTCTCTATCCGAAATCCTTCTCCAATGTTATTAATACGCCGCGCTATGCCGGTTACACGCTTTTCCAAAGGAGCATATTGTTTTCGACATACGCGTTAAGCTTTCCACTTCCCTTAAGCCAAGTAAGATATGAACGTACCGTGCTACCGACAAGCACATACTGCTGATGATTCATCGTCATTCCAAATGTATCAAACAGCTTTTGCAAAAGCGCCTCAAAGCATAGCGGCTCCCTGCAAATCGAAGCAATCCTTTCGCCTATTTCGTATACCGTATCAATATTGTACTGTGCAAGCGGAGCGATGTCCTCCGTAGGCACTGCGTGCGAAGGCACAAACAGCTTTGCCTGCATCGTTTTTATTTGTTCAAGAGTTTGCAGATATGCGCCGACATCGTAAATAAAACCTATCTTGTATTTTTCCAAGGTTTCCTTGCTCGAAAGACTGTCCGCAAGGTAAACTATATCATCAGCCGTGCGAAAACCTACCATATCAAAGGAATGTCCCGGCAAACGGATAAGCGACATGCCGCTCGGCAGTTTCTCCTCAAGAAGCGGCTCGGCAAAGCTCTCAGCAGCTAAGAGAAACTTGTGCTTAAGTTCACCGAAAGGCATACCGCCGTATAAAAATGCAGGCTCTAAAATCGGGTGATTAGTAAAATCGCACTCTATCCCCGATGCAAAAATGCGGCATCCCGTGCGCTCTGATAGCAGCTTGTTGCCGCCGATATGATCAGCGTGCGAATGTGTGTTGTAAATCGTGCGCAGGGTCCAACCGTTTGCAGTGATATGCTGCAATGCCTTTTTGCCTGAATCCTTGTCACTTCCGCTATCGATAAGGCAGACATCCGTATCGGACAGTCTGACAAGTCCTATTTTTGCAGGACTTTGTATATAATAGCAGTTTTCAGAAACCCGCATAAGTTCATACATAGCGATACCCCCCATACTTCACGGTAATTATAACACAATTCTCCTTTACTGTAAAGGGTAACAAAAAAAAGAGACCTGCCGGTCTCTTTTTTGTTAGTTAAATGACGGTGCTTTTACTTCTTTTCCCGCGAAATCGTTTGCAGCCGGTGACGGCTCTGACATACTGAAATACATCTTTGCCGCTTTAGTAGTGCCAAAGTCACGGTTTGAGCCACTATTTTGCACCTTATTGAAGGCCTCTCGGAACATTGCATTGTGCGCTTCCTCGCGGTTGAGCAGAAAGTCTATTGTTTCCTTGACCTTCTTGTCGTCTATTTGGCGGTATAAATACTCATAAACTACCTTTGCCCTCTGCTCAGATGCAATGTTGGAAAGCAGATCGGCGCAAAGGTCACCTGTAACACTCACATAGTCGCCTGTCCAGGAATATCCCGATGCGTTTATAAGTCCGGGATTAAGCCCGAGCAGTACGTGTGTTTGTATCTCGCCTGCAGGAACGGCCATTGCATCAACATCGTGACCGTTAAGCATATTTATGGTCTGCGCAACCATTTCCATATGCCCAAGCTCCTCTGCCGCAATGTCCAAGAACAAATCATTGATTTCGGGGTCCTTGATGCGAAAGCTCTGCGACATATACTGCATTGCCGCTTTAAGCTCGCCGTTTGCGCCTCCAAGCTGCTCCTGCAAAAGCGCCGCATACTGGGGATTGGGTTTTTCTACCGAAACAGGATGAAATAGCATTTTTTCGTGTTTAAACATAAAACAACCTCCGCTTGGATGATTTTATGTTTATTGTTTCCGCTAAAGAAAATTCTATGCACTGTTTCGGCTCTAATTTTCGTTTATATAGAAACTCATCATATTCACTCTTGATTTCCCGATTTTGCGCGTGCTACTCCATTTGCCCCCCCGAGCTTACCCCGAACCAGCGAAGTAAAAATACCCCACATATCTGTAGGGCGGGGGCTTGCTCCCGCCGTAACTGAGACATCATGTATTAACATAGCGTCGCTATGCGACGCATTGCGAGTTTGTCTTTGACGTGTGAAACACGTCAATTTCGCAAAGCGAAACCACCAAAC
>JAZSKM010000173.1:0-2205 GCA_045534835.1 Eubacteriales bacterium
AGTACGTTCGTGATTGATAGCACCGCCTGACATAAGGAATCCGCGTTTTCTACCGACAAGCTCAAAAAGGTCATACAAATCAAGCTCGGTCCACATATCGCCGTCGGTCAACTTGTATCTTTCGGCAAAGGCCTTTGGCGCCATATCACGAAGCTTGCCGCATAGAAGCATAGCAACCTCTTCTGTATCAAGTATCTGATCCTTGATGGCACCTGTCATCGCGAGATTTTCACCCACAATTTTTTCATCAAACTTCGGCCACAGAACGCCGGGCATATCTATGAGCTCAAGGCCTATACTTGTCGAAACCCACTGCTTGTGCATAGTAACACCGGGGCGATCCTCGACCTTTGCTTTCTTTGAACCCGCAATACGGTTAATAAAAGAGGATTTTCCAACATTAGGTATGCCCACTACCATAGCACGAACTTTTTTGTTCATACCTTTTTCTGACCAGCGTGCGAGCTTTTCCTTTAGAATGTTACATACCGTGGGATAGATGTCTTTAATTCCCATACCGGTCACACAGTCAACGAGGAGGCAGTTTTCACCGTTGTTATCAAAGTACTTCAGCCATTCGCGGTTTGCGCTCATATCTGCTAGAGAAGCTTTATTTAAAAGTATAAGGCGAGGCTTGTCGCCGATAAGCTTCTCAATTTCAGGGTTTTTAGAGCTATACGGAATGCGCGCATCGCGCAGTTCAATAACTATGTCCGTGAATTTCAGGTTTTCACTTATAAGACGGCGAGTTTTCGCCATATGCCCCGGAAACCATTGAATTTGGAATTGTGAATTGCCCATATGGCACTCCTTGTTTATTTTACTGTTCCTAAACGGTTAAGAGGCGAGATTCGAAGCAGTACCTTGCCGATAATCTCATTCTTATCAACAAGACCGATGTTAGAGCTTCTGCTGTCAAGAGAATGGTTGCGGTTGTCGCCCATCACAAACAACTGCCCCTCGCCTACGGTAATAGGATAGTTTAGGTCTGATGTAACCCTTTGGTCTGTGGCGAGTTTTCTGTATTCGCTTTCGTCAAGAACAAACGTTTCACCATTTTTATCGGTAACAGTCACTTCCCAAGAGTCAAAATCGATGTCAATTGTTTCTCCCTCTGTGGCAATGACACGCTTTACAATTGGATCAGGATGCGTGGAATTTATCTTCTGAAAAACGAGAATATCGCCACGCTCTGGGGTGTAAAGAATGTCGGATATTAAAAGAACTTCTCCGCCGTATAGGGTATTCTGCATAGATGCACCGTCCACTCTGGCGGGACGAAGAACAAATGTAAAACAAAGTAGAACGGCGCAGGCAGAAAGTACAATCATTTCAACCCATTCAAATATCTCGGCTGAAAGCGAACGCTTTTTACTCATCATTTACTCCTTTATGATATGTTCAAGAAGCTTACTTCCGTCGGGATAATAAAGCCCTGTCTCTTCTGCAGTTTTTTCGGTAAATACCGAAACACCGTTATGATTTTCACCCGAAGTGTAGATAAAGAAAGGAACGGGTTCCATACTGTGAGTACGGATTTCGATAGGTGTGGGATGGTCGGGAAGAACTAAAATTTTATAGTCTTCGCCGTTGCTTTCGAGATAATCATATACCTTTTTCAAAATGATAGAGTCAATCTTTTCAATAGCGATTACCTTGTTTTCGATTTCGGCACGATGACCGCATTCGTCAGGACCTTCAACGTGAACAAAAACAAAGTCATAGCCGTCTTTAAACGCATTTATTGCCGCATCTGCTTTCCCGTCATAGTTAGTATGCACATTTCCCGTAGCACCCTCAACATCAATAGAGGTCATCTCGGCGCAAATGCCGATGCCTTTAATAAGGTCAACTGCGGAAATAACAGCGCCGCGAAGTCCCCATTTTTCTTTGAAGGAGGGAAGCGCAGGCTTCTTACCGGGACTCCAGAGCCACGCGGAGTTTGCAACTCGTTTGCCCGCTTTTCGTCTTGCGACATTTACGGGGTGGTCTTTCAGAATATCATAGCTTGCGCGCATAAGGTCGTAGAACGGTTTGCCGTCTTCTCCAGATGGAAGATATTCGGCAATGCATTTCCCGAGAATATCGTGCGGGCGCATAAAGTTATAGTTTTCGGAGCCGTTTTTCCAGAGCAGACATTGACGATAGGAAACTCCGGTGTAAAAGTGACGGTTATCGTTACCGAGTTTTGATTCAAGCGCCCTG
>JAZSKM010000123.1:0-1741 GCA_045534835.1 Eubacteriales bacterium
CACAGAGTTCCTTAAAGAGTTCTCTGTCCTCGGCGCGCTCAATACTTTCGGAGTTTGTACCGAGAAGCCTGACACCGCACTCCTTGAGAACACCTTTTTTCTCAAGCTGCATCGCAAGGTTAAGGCCCGTCTGGCCGCCGATGCCGGGAACTATTGCATCAGGACGCTCATAGCGAAGTATCTTTGCAATATATTCAAGTGTAAGCGGTTCCATATAAACCTTATCAGCAACGGTAACATACGTCATAATTGTAGCAGGGTTGGAGTTTGCAAGTATTACCTCATAACCCTCTTCCCTCAAAGCGAGACACGCCTGTGTGCCTGCATAGTCAAACTCTGCCGCCTGACCTATAACGATAGGTCCTGAACCGATAATCAATACCTTTTTAATGTCTGTTCTCTTAGCCATACCAAAGCCTCCAAAATTAATATATATAAATTATTTGTAAACTACTTTACCGCCGCATACGGTCAAAACACACTTACCCTTAAACGACATACCCTCAAACGGAGTTGCTTTTCCCATTGAAAGGAAGTTTTCGGGGTCTACAGTTTCTTCTTTTCCAAGCTCGAAAACCGTAAAGTCATCATTAAGTGGTATATTAAAACGCTTTCTCGCATTAAGCGACAACAACTCAATAAGCTTTTCAAGAGTTATTACATTATTTAAAACCAGATGCGTGTACATAGAAGCAAACGCGGTTTCAAGCCCTACTATTCCAAACGCACTGCCCGCTAGACCCTTTGATTTTTCTTCCTTTGAATGAGGCGCGTGGTCGGTAGCTATCATATCAATAGTGCCATCCTTTATACCTTCAATTAACGCTTCCCTATCCTCTTTTGAGCGAAGCGGAGGGTTCATTTTATACTTGCCGTCCTCTTTAAGGTCACCTTCATCCATTATAAGATAATGCGGTGCGGTTTCGCAGGTTATATCAACACCCTCGGCTTTTGCGCGGCGTATAAGCTCAACGCTTTCCTTGGTTGAAATATGGCAAACGTGATAAGCGCATCCCGTTTCCTTACAAAGCTTTATATCGCGCTCGATAGGTTTCCATTCACTTTCACTGCAAATACCCTTGTGACCGTTCTTTTCCGCATAAACACCTTTATGGATATATCCTCCGAAAAGAAGCGAATTATCCTCACAATGAGCTACTATTATTTTTCCTAAAGCCTTTGCTTTTAGCATAGCTTTTTTCATAAGTTCCTCACTTTGAACGCCTCTGCCGTCATCCGAAAAAGCTATAGCTCTATTATTCATACCGTCAAAATCCGAAAGCTCTTCGCCTTTTTGACCTATCGTTATTGACCCGTAAGGATAAACATTTATCAAAGCATCCCTATCAATAATATCGGTTTGAGCCTTCAGGTTTTCAGCGCTATCAGGCACAGGATTGAGGTTTGGCATTGTGCAAACCGCGGTATAACCGCCATGCGCCGCCGCCATAGAGCCCGACTTTATAGTTTCCTTATAAAAAAAGCCCGGTTCACGAAAATGCACGTGCACATCGCAAAAACCGGGAAAAACGGAAAATAAAGATGAGTTGAGAGAGGAAAAATCATCGGTCGACAAAAACTCCGCTACTTTTCTCTCAAGCTGCGGAAATTGCTTTATACCGATAAGATTTGCCTTTATATCTGCTGACATAATTATTTCCTTTCCAAATACGCATATGGGCATAAAAAAAGCCCGGTTCACGAAAATGCACGTGCACATCGCAAAAACCGGGAAAAACGG
>JAZSKM010000180.1:0-6347 GCA_045534835.1 Eubacteriales bacterium
ATCTGCATAAAGAATTTCTATCATATCGGTGTCCTCTGCGGTTCCATTGCAACCACGTTGAATGTAAGGTTCTTCCAATGGTTTGCATCATCGCCTATCAGTACAAGCTCGTCATCGCCCGTTGTTACATACGCCTCAAAGGTGAGCGTCCCCTGTCCGTACGGTACAACAATAATGTGGCTGTCTACGGGAGCAGAAATTACCTCAAAAAAGGCATCGTAAGTTAAGCGGTTTGACTTCCTCGGGTTAATAGTGAATTGATAGTTGTAGAATGTACCGATGATATCACGAACCATCTTGCCGGAGACAGACAAACGCCCTGCGTTGTCACCGTCTGTCACGGAGAAAGAGCGTTTTACCGAAAGGACAGCAAGTCCCTCGTATTCTACACCGTCAACGATTATGTATTTTTGCATATTATTCCTCCGTGTTAAGCGTTAGAGAAGTTTACGCCGACACGCTTGCTTTCCTTCTTGTTCAGCCTGTAGACCAAGCGGCCGAATTTCTCCTCGCCAATGTAGAGAGCGGCTTCGTTCTGACCGCCGCTTATGTTCATTGCACTGATAACTTCCGCAACAGCCTGCTTTATCGTAGACAAGGGCGCCTCAACATTCGTGCCGTTCCTCTGGTCGCCGAGAATAGAGAGGAAAGGCTTGTTTGCAGGAATAACTGCGCCTTGAGCAAGCATGGGAACGGTGAGGGTTGTGCCTCCAGAAACAGAGGTATTTGCCTTTGCACCGTTTATGTCGTTCAGTTTTTTCTCCATTAAGCAGAGCTTTCTATAGGTCGTGTCAATATTGCTCTGCATGGTAGAGAAGTCGGGGGAGACTTCTTGTTTGCCGATATTGTTAAGTTCATCCTTTACATCTTCGGCACTGTCTTCAGTTTGCTCAAGCTGCTTTTTTAATTCAACGGTGTTGTCTGTATAAGTTCGAGAATACTCTGAAAGCATGTCGTTATACGACTGCTGCTTTTCTTTAAGGGTTACAAGCTTGTCTTCCAAGTCTGAAAGGGTATCTTTTGCTTCTTTGTAACTTTTTTCTGTATTTTTTAAAGCAACGCTTGTATCATCGAAACCCAAAGTTTTGGAAATATCTCGAAACAAGTCATTTAGCGAGTTTGTGAGATTGCTTCCCGGCCCCATGACCATTTGCGGAAGATTAAACTTTTCGTTGAAAGCTATTTTGGCCTCTTTATAAGCGTCTTCTAACTCCCAAACTGCTTTCTTTTGTTCATCAATTTGCAACTCCAATTCGAGGAGCTGGCGCATACTTTCTTTTAACAGACCTTCTGCTGCTTGTGTATAATAAAGCTGCATAAGGTCTTCCTGCATGCCTTGTAATTCTTCGCGAGTGCCTTGGTAAGCAAAAGTCACATCGTTTATTTTGCCCGTGAGATCTAACCCCTCGCCGGTAAGAAAATCATAGTAAACTTTGAGTTGGTGCTTGTCAGTATCTGTGAGGTTAGCTTTTTGCGAGAGTTCGTAATACTTATCAGCGATGATATCTATAGACTTGAATTTCGAGTCGAGAGATGCTATTTCTTGGTCAGCGGTATCAATAAATGAATCCACTGCTTTTAGTGCCTCTTTGCTCGACTCGGTGACATCGTTGTAAAAGTCTACGACTTTGGAAAGTTCCGTTCCGTCATATTTATAATCGGCATAGCCTTTAAGCGCCAGAACTAAACCTGTAACAAGAGATGCGGCAAGTGCTAAAGGATGTGTTGTTATCGTTGTGGCAAAGGCTGCGAGAACTCCACCCAAATTGGAAATACCCGCTATGGCCGAGGAAACAATTTTTATTGCGAATACCGCACCGATACCAATGGCGATTGCTTCTAAAACATCGGCAATGTCTTCACCATCCATATTTTCCAAATCAGGGAGAAATCCGAGAAGGGCATTACCGAAATCTTTTAATTTCGGAGCGATGTTTTCTTTAAACGCTTTTGCAACCTTTTCCGCAAAGTCGCCGAACGCTTCTAATACAGGTGCAAGCTTCTTACCTGCGGCGGCAGCGCTTGAAGTGTCAACATCGGTGATGCCAGAAAAATCGGGTACGATTCCTTTGCTGCTATCTTTGCCGTTTCCTATTTTGTTGATTTCATCAAAGCTTGCAAGGCTTTTTTCAGCTTCCTTTGTAGCAGATGTGAGTGCCTCGGTTGCTTCTGCTTGATTATAGAGATTTTCCGCGGCGTCTGCCGCTTTTTGCACTGTTGTACCCGACAAAGCGGCTATAAATGTCGCAAGTTTTGCGGTGAGAGATGATAAACCATTCATCAAAGAATTGATTGCAGGGAGCGCCGCTTGGTAAATAGGCGCAAATGCGGTTAGTAAATTGCCCTTGATTTTTGCAATGGAATTTGAAAACTGTGCGTTCTTTTTGAGAGTATTTGTAAGGCTCTCTTGCAAGGCTTTTAACCCTTTACTAAAGACGTTAAAAATAAATGCCGAGGCAATAAGCTGCTTAAAACGCTTGACGGCGCTCTGCGCTTTTTTCATTGCATTCGGCGTTTCATTAATTTCTTTGTTTGTATCACTTGTTGCTTTTTTTACCTGCTCGAATTCTTCAGAAGCAAAGTCTGCGGTGGTTTTCAGTCTTTCCAGTTTCGACTCGGCAACAGTGAGGTCGTTTGAGAGTTTTTTGCCCTCTGTGGTAGTCTGTGGATTCAAACGCAGTTTTTCAGTTTTCGCTTGCATTGCATCGAGTTTGCCGCCTGCTACTGCGACTTGTTCTGCTAAATCTTCATATTCGGCTTTAGCCTGTCTTAGTTCAGCACTGTCAACACCAAAATCAAGCGAGTTGACCTTTTCTTTGGCCGCATCCATTTTCGTCACCAGCGCATCAAACTCTTTCAATGCTTTGGCTATTTCGGCATCCATCTTTTTCAAGGATTGCGGCATTACTTCGCCGTTTTTAAGAGCATTGAGCTTGTCGCGCAATGACTGAACGGCTAATTCCTGCTTCTTCACCTCTTCTTCGGCTTTGGCAAGTTTCTGACTGTATTTTTCAGCCTGCGCAGATGCAGAAGAATATGCAGAGGAAACATCTTTGCCGAATTTCCAGAGACTTCGCGATACTCGCGACATAGATTTGTGAACTTTGTTTGTGTTTTTTACGACACCTGTATCATCCAAGGTTATTGATATTCTGATGTCGCCGTCTACGCTCTTGGGCATACTTCACCTCCAAATGGGTATAAAAATAGCACCCTAAACGAAGTTAGGATGCTATCGTAAGTGCTTTATTTTAAGTTTATACCGTGACTTACAAGATATTCATAGTAAAATTTTAGCATAGCAAGGTCTTCTTCTGTGAATTCCTCTTTTTGTGAAAGCTCATAGTATTGATCGGCAATATATGAAATCATTTCAAACTCTTCATCAATGCTTTCAAAAACAGAATCTGCTTTCTGTAGAAATTTTTCCGCATTCTCTATTGCTTTTTGTGAGTTTTTTGTGACTTTGTCCCACTTTTCAAGTTGCGAGGAAAGAACTTCAAACTCGTCATCGATGGGCTTGAAAGTCTGATAAACAGCATTACCTATTAAAATAATCACTACGGCAAAGCAAAAGAATCCGATATATTTGTTAAATTGAGAATTCATAATGCCCCTCCGAAACTGATTTTTATAATTATATCATCGGAGATATAAAATGTCAATCATCAAAAAACGAGTCAAGGTACTTTTGTTCACTCTCGGATACACGCGCTTTTAACTTGACAAGCTCTGGATGTTCGCGTAAATACTCTTTTTCCCACTTTTCAAGCGGCTTGTTTTTTGCCTGCTTTTGCCGGATCGATACGACTGTTGTAAATGTGCAGTCGTTGATCTCCATATAAGCTGCGAGAAAAGACCACCAATGCAGATATTCCATCGCGCGGATTTCTTTACCGAGAATGCGGTTCATAGGTGCTACTATGAGGTGAAAATCCTGTTCCCAATCCATAATCCGTGGCGATGTTTTTTTCTGCTCGGTATCATTGCCTCCGTTAATAAAGCTGTTCATTTCTGCAATGGCTTTTTCTATATCGGGAGGCACTATCTTATAGAATATATGCAGCGCCGCCGTAAACTTTTCTTTTTCGTCGAGCTCGGGAGCATCAAAAGCTGCAAATACATCGAGCATCATACGCCAGTCGCCGCGGTTGTTGATGGGATATCTCTTGCCGTCAATCTCGATGTCTACTGGCAAAGAGTAGTTCATTTTGTATATTTGTCTGTGTACTTTTTGATGCGCTCAAGACTGGCTTTTTCAGCCGCTTCGATACGCTGACGAATATAAGGTGCAACCGCCGCAAGAAAACGCTCTACAAAGGTTTCTCCTGTCTCGTAAGAGGTAAGAGGCGAGCAGTTCTTAAACACCTTGTCGCTAATCTTGCTGCCGAAAATGTAGTCAATTTCATCGCAAACAAGCTGTCTTGCCTTTTCTCTGCTTTCGGCAGTGCCATCATCGGGCATTTCGTCAAGAGCCTTTGTGATATTTGCTACTGCTTTTTCCGTACGGACAATCAGATCGTGGTCCTTGGGGTTGAATGTTATAGCTACTGCTTCCTCGCGGCCTTTGAATACAAGATTAAATGTTTCAAGACCTTCATCGAGGGTGATAGTGGCATTTTCGTTTTTAGTATTTGCTTTCATAGTATTAGCTCCTTAAAAATTGTGTGCGGCTGACGGAGTTGCACCGCCGTATCTGTTACCGCCATATAAGGGGAGGAATGCCTCCCCGTGTGTTATGCCGTTACCGTGGGGGTAAAAGCGATGTCACTGCCTTTGAGCTTGTTTACAGTGCCGAGGGTGGAGTCATTCGAGAAAGTAATCTCGATAGGCATATCCACAGTCGCACTGCCGCCGATGGAGTTGATTGCAATTGTGCAGCCTGCCTGCTTTTCTGCAGCAAACGAACCTTCGGTGGCGCCGCCGACAAAGCCGTACATAAGCAGAACCTCAAAGTTTGCAAGTTCGCTCCACGCCTTGCGCTGCCAGATGTCAAAGAGCTTATATGCCAACTTCGAGCCGCCACGAATGGTGTAAGGCTCAAATGTCTGCTTGGGCTCCATCTTATTTACGGTTGTTTCGGTAATACCGAGAATGTCCGTTACAGTCGAGACGTCAGGGTTCAGTTCAATAGAGCTATCCTCAACGCCTGCGCCGATTACCTCCCATTCGGGAGTTTCAGATGTGCCGACGTTGACCGCCGTTACAAGCAGCTTGCGCTCGGCCTTCTGATTCTGTTCAAGATTGAATTCAGTTGCCATTGTTAATTCCTTTCTTAGGTGTATTTGATGTAGTCGATGCTTACCTGTATCATATACTTAGCGAGCATCATATCTTCGCTGTTGTCCTGTCCTGCGAATAGGGGAGAGGGCGGCACATTGATATCGTCAATCGTGCATCCCTCGAACACGGGGAAGTTACGCTTTTTTCGCTGTTCTTTAATCCAAGTATTGATTTGCTCGACCTTTGCCGCATTGTCAATATCGCGCTCACTGTAGCTCATAGGCATTTTTGAGAGGGCGCGGAAGTCGATTATAGCAAAGGTGTATTTTCCTATTTCGTTGCCGACAATGTCCTCACTTGTGGTGCTATGCTCCACCGTTTGAAATGACTGATTTTCACTACCTGCCGAGAGGTAATTAAAGAAAAGCCGGTCGGCTTTTATTGCCGGACACTGGGAAAGCCATTCTTTTACCGCTTTGTTAAAACTCATTTGCCTTGCCTCCTCATATATGCCTCCACCGAGCGTGTGAGTTTATCGCGCTGCGTTTCCATTGCGACCTTGTTCCACATAGCCGTAGCAAGTGGGTGTTTGTCCTTGCGAAAATTGAAGCCCACGCCGTAGTACATACGGGATGCATACGGAGATACATAACGCACGTATTTGGGCGTGATTTCAACATTTTGCGCAAGCATACCTGTTTGCATCGGTACGTACTTGTCGCACAAGCGATACAACTCACTGTGTGCAAAAAGCATTGTGCGATTATTGATATAGCGGTCGCTTATCTTTCTCGCATTGAGTTTTTTCGCCCATCTGATGCTGATGCTCATTAGTCAATACCCCTATAAAGCACGGGCATACCGTCTGCGGTTTTCACATCCGCGAGATAAGAGCAAATTAAACGCTCTTTGTGCTTGGTATGGTTTTCATCTGTGTCGGTATTGTAGGGTACAGCGATTGCACACAGTTCTACAATAAGCATCTTGACCGCCTCCGGCACGGGTGCCAGTTTTGACACCCTGCCGAATGTGTGACGGTCGATTTCGCGTATAACGCCGTATACAACGCGGTCATACGCAGACTGTTCAAGGTCACCGCCGAGCATCTTATATTCCGCATATGT
>JAZSKM010000157.1:0-14132 GCA_045534835.1 Eubacteriales bacterium
CGGAAGACCAAAGGTTGACGAAAAATATTTAAAGCCACTTAAAACACTTACTCTTGAGGAAGTGTGGAAACCTATTTTCGTAAAAGGATACGAAAGCCAGTTTGAAGGCAGACTTCAGACTCTGCATGACGACGGCAGAAAGCTTAGCGGCAGAGCCGTAAGCGCAACCTATTGTCCTTACCGCCCTGATCTTGATGAAATAACCAAGGAAATAGGCAAGGGCGAGGGCAGAACGGGTACATACAATCAGTGGGTAATAGATAATCTTATGGAGTACGACGTACCTGTAATTGATATGTATGATAAGATTTACAAGGGCACGTATCTCGGAGGCAACCTTACAACCGCTTTGAAGAATAAGACTAAAAATCCAAACGGCGGCGCTGTTATATGGGGTGGTATCAGAGATACCGAGCAGATGCAAAAGGTTGAGGATACTCAGGTTTATTATCGCGGAATTGACCCGACTCCTATCCGCGAGTTTATAATGACCGGCTACAACACCACTACGAGAATAGGTAACGCAGTTTGCCTTCCCGGTGACGTAGTGTTTGGAGCGGGTGGAGGCGTATTGTTCATCCCGTCGCATCTTGTAGAAGAGGTCGTCGGCGGTGCGGCAAAGACACAGGTTAAGGATTTGTTCGGTTTTGAGATGATCAGCCTCAACAAGTTCACCACCGCACAGATTGACAAAAACACCTGGACAAAGGAAATGCTCGACCTTCTTATGGACTTCATTAAGAATGACGACAGGGCGGCAGAATACCGCGACCTTGACTGGTCGGAGGAATATGACCTTGCAATCAACGGCGATCCCAATGATACACAGTCGGCACTTTAGTTTACGACTGACTTGAATGATAAAAAATGCAGAAACGGTTTAACCGTTTCTGCATTTTTATTTTAATTTGCCTCTTCGGAGAGTCTTTCTTTTTCTTCCATTTCTATGAGGTTTTGCTTCGCCCAATCGGCATAGGGTGCCCATTCGGTGGGATCTATGAACGCTTTTTCGTTACCGTTTGCAACCTCTGCGGCTTTCTCGATTGTGTGATTATGCTGCATATGGTTGCCGAGAAAGATGTCAACGTGTTCCTCTTTCAGTCTGTCCATCGCTTTTTTGAACTGCTCGCGGCAGTCGTAGGAAAGATTGTACTTATCGAGGAACTTTTTGCACATAGTGTTAATGCCCATACCTCCGTGAAGACCGGCAACGTGGGTTTCCTTACCGTCGGTCACGTTGAAAATAAAGGACATCGCACCTGGGGTATGACCGGGGGTATGTACGCAGCGGATAGTAGTGTTGCCAAGCGTTATGAGGTCGCCGTCGCTGAGAAGTACGTCAGGCTCAAAGGTTTCGTTAAACTCCATCTTCAGTTCCTTGGCATAAGAAAGGTCAAGCTCGCCGTTTGCATACTGTCTATCCTCTTTGCCAAGGAAAGTCTTAGCATCCGTAAGCTCAACAAGTGCGCGTGTGCCGCCAAAGTGGTCTATATGACCGTGGGTATGCACAATGTACTTAAGGTCAAGCGGATTTAGTCCGAGGAGGTGCATATTGTGCAGCACAAGGTAGAGAGAGTGCTGATAACCGCTGTCAAGCATAATAAGTCCGTCACCCGTGTCAATGATATGAGTTGAGGCAGGCTCAGTGCCGACAAAATACAGGTTACCCCATATTTTAGTCGGCTTGAAATATCCTTTCCAAGGTTTCATACGTTCACCCCCTTATTTAAGGTCGAGCCAAGCAAGCTCTTCTTTGGTAAGGCTTATTTCCATAGCCGCAATGTTGCTTTCAAGCTGCTCGTTGTTTATAGGAGCGCAGATAGCAAAAACGTCCATAGGCTGATTAAATATCCACGTCATCGCAATCTGCGGTACGGTTACGCCGTACTTTTTAGCAAGCTCTTCGCAGCGGCGAAGTCTTTCAAGGTTTGAGTCGCAGAAGTAGCCAAGAAGACCGGGTTCGTCCATAATCTGCTTTGCCTTCTCAGGCTCGCAGCTTCTGAAAGCACCTGAGAAAAAGCCTCTTGCAAGGCTGGAATATGCAAACACGGGGATGTTGTTGTCTGCATACCACTTGCGCGCGCCCTCGTTTTCAGGACCGGAAATGGTTATACAGCCGTCTGCAAATTTTGCATCACTTATCCAAGGGTCCGCAACCTGCTCTGCAAGGCCAAAGTTAGGACTTGAGAGAGTGAAGGGAACGAGTCTATGCTTTGCCGCATACTCGTTAGCCGCCTCTATACGCTGATGAGTCCAGTTAGAACCGCCGAATGCCGCAACCTTGCCATCGTCATAAAGACGGTTAAGGGTATCAACGATTTTTTCTACGGGATATGTGTGGCTGTCGCGGTGAAGCATATAAAGGTCGATTTTTTCGGTACCGAGCTTTGCAAGAGAGTCGTGCGCATCCGAAAGAATGTCAAAGTCGGTTACGCGGTCGCGCCACTTGTTGGGATGAGCGCATTTTGTGATGATAACGCAGTCCTTGCGGTTGCCGCGGCTCTGCATCCATCTGCCCATAATTTCCTCGCCGTAGTGAGAAGCACAGTCGAAGGTGTTTATACCGTGTGCAAAAACATTGTCAAGGAGTGCGAATGCCGCATCCTCATCTGCTTTGGTAGCGTTTGGCGCTACTGCTGCAAACAGCGCGGGCGTAGCAGTGCCGAACACCATCTTAGAGACCTTTTTATCAAGGCCTTTCACATAAGAATATTGCATCTTACTTAACTCCGTTTACAATATTAGTGGGGTTGCCTGCCATATAGCAAGCAAGATTATCAAGCGAATAGTCGATAAGGCGCTGTCTGCATTCGAGCGCGGCCCAACTGATGTGGGGGGTAATATAGCAGTTTTTAGCCGTGAGAAGGGGATTGTCCATAGTGATAGGCTCGTTTCTGACTGCATCAAGACCTGCGGCGTAAACCTTGCCGCTGTTGAGGGCATCTGCGAGGTCCTCTTCAACGATAAGTGCGCCGCGGCTGTTGTTGATAATGATAACGCCTTCCTTCATCTTTGCAATGGTGTCCTTATTGATGAGGTTTTCGGTTTCAGCAAAGAGAGGGCAGTGAAGTGCGATAACGTCAGAGTTCGCAAGAAGAGTGTCAAGGTCGGTGTACTGGCAGTTTTCATTTACAAGAGCTTCGTTCTTGTAGGAGTCGTATGCAAGCACCTTCATGCCGAATGCCTGAGCAACGCGACTTGTTATCTGACCGATTCTGCCAAGACCTATGATACCCATAGTCTTGTTTTCAAGTTCCATAGGAGAGTAATCCCAGAAGCACCAGTCGCCTACGCCGTTATTTCTGCCTTTTCTTACTTCACCGTCGTGATGAGCAACGCGGTTAGTAATTTCAAGAAGGAGCGCGATAGCGTGCTGACCTATTGCCTCTGTGCCGTAGGAGGGAACATTTGCCACTGGAATACCAAGTTCAGCAGCAGCTTTGAAGTCAACGGTGTTGTAGCCGGTAGCGATAACCGAGATAAACTTGAGGTTAGGGCACTTTTCAAGTGCTTCGCGGGTAACAACGGTCTTGTTGAGGAAAACGACGTCAGCATCGCCGATACGCTCTACAACGTCAGTTTCAGCGGTACGCGCATACTTTACAACCTCGCCGTATTTTTCAAATCCGCTCCAGTCGATTTCGCCGGGGTTTTCTCTGGGGTGGTCAAGAATTACAATTTTCATCTTTGATATTCTCCTTTACTCAATTTCCATCAGTGCTGCGATTTCCTGATTGTAGCCGCGCATAAGGAAGTCCTTGTCAGCACCGGTCCAGAGTACATTGCAGCCCATATCGCGCCATTTTTTAGCGTAAACCTCGTCGTTGCAGAAAATACCGCAGGACTTGCCGTAGGAATTTGAAATATCAAAAATCTTCTGTATTGACTCTACCATAACATCGCTTGTGATATTCTGGGGAGTACCAACCATTGCGGAGAGGTCGTAAGGACCAATCATAACCGCGCTTATGTATTCGCCGTATTCTTCAAGCATCTTAGGTAGCATCTCGATACCCTTGGGGGACTCGATCTGGGGCATAAGGAAACGCTTGAACTCAGCGAAAGCCTCGCCGCGGCGCATCTGACCGTGACCGCCCACCCCCTTTCTTCCTGTCGGGTGGAAGTAGAGTGCATCAATTGCGGTGCGCAGCTGCTCAAGGCTCTCGGTTCTGGGGAGCATAACACCGTCAGCACCCATATCAATAGCCTTCGCAATGAGGTGATACTCGCTGTCCTGTGCACGAACAAAAGCAGGAAGTCCCATAAGGCGGCAAACCTGAAGCTGGTTTACAACATTCTGTGTGTCAAAAACGCCGTGTTCTGCATCAAAGAGGATAAAGTCGAGTTCATCGCGGTTCATCTGTTCAACTATAATAGGGCTCTGAATGAGTATCATAGTTGTGCCTATAACCTTTTCTCTGTTTTTCAGTTTCTCTGCGAGTCTTTCGTACTTGTTCATCATTTTTCTCCTATATGTAAATCGTTTGTCGTTGCAATCGGTTGCACTGATGGCAAAAAAATTAACTAAAAAGATGCATATTGCTTTTTAGAACGAGTTGAACATCGGTATAAATAATGTCAGACGGTTTTTCTCCGTTTATGATATATTTCACAAGATGCTCAAATGCGTTTTTCATCTGCAAAGAAAGGTTCTGCGAGATTGTCGCCGATATAATGCCTTTTTGCAGATAGTTTTTAATCTGCTCGTGTGTGTCAAAGGCGACAAAGGCGACATCAGAATTCATTTCTTCGAGGCACTCGCATATCGGGTATGAAAATCCGCTTGTAGAATAAATACCGTCAATTTTGCCGCAGTGCTTTTCAAAGGCAGAATGTGTTGCACTCCTCAGTTTTTCTGCGCTGCCTTTGGTGCTTACCGTTTCTATAATGTTAAGCCCAAGGTTTTCACAAGCCTTTTCAAATGCTTCCTTTGCCCGTTTGTGAAGTAAGCTCTCTTCATCACCGATGAAGAGAAGAATATTCTTTGTTTCACTCTTTTTAAGGCAGTTGTAGAGAAATTCTGCCGCGATAGCGGATGCTATTCTCTCATCGTGCTTAGAAGAGAAGAGATAATCTGCATTTTCGTTTATTGCCTGTACCTGAACGAGATTACGGTTTTTTGCATAGAGTGCATTTAAATCAGAGGTGTATTTTTCGGCACTGAAGCCTGCGACTATGATGCCGTCATAGTCGGCGTACTTTGCCATTATTTGCTTATGGTCTAATGAAGTATCATATGAAAGGTCAATTTGCGTAACATCGTATGCTATCTTATAATCTTTCAGTTCGTCATATGACTGCTCGATACCCCTTATCATCTTTTCGGCATTGATGGCGAAACTGCTGTTGATGATAATGCCGATACGTATGGATTTCATCGAAAGTCTTGATGCCATTTTGTTTGGAACAAAATCGTATTTTTCTGCAGTTTTGAGGATAAGCTCTCTTTTTTCCTTGCTAACCTTGCCGTTTGGAGAAAAGGCGCGGCTAACCATAGACGGTGTCATATTAAGCTGTTTTGCAAGCTTGTAAATTGTCATTTTTGACATAGTCACACCTCCATAGTGCAATCGGTTGCACTAATTATATCATATTGCACTTGATTTGTCAACAATGAATTATGGCAAAACAAAAGCGCCTATGAGAACATAGGCGCTTTGCTTTACATTTTTACTTCTTCATTGCAACGGCTTCTTTAGCCTGCTTTGCAATGTTTTCTGCGGTAAGACCGTACTCTTTAAGGAGTTCGGGAACCTGACCGCTCTTGCCGAACTTGTCATTTACACCGATACGGCGCATAGGAACAGGGCAGTTCTCTGCGAGAACCTCTGCAACCGCACTGCCAAGACCGCCTACAACGCTGTGTTCTTCTGCCGTTACAACTGCGCCGGTTTCCTTTGCAGCCTTAATAAGAATTTCAGCATCTATAGGCTTGATAGTGTGAATGTTGATAACGCGAGCGCCGATACCGTCTGCAGCGAGAAGCTCAGCAGCCTCTACTGCCATATGAACGGTGAGACCTGTTGCAACAATGGTAACGTCCTTACCGTCGCGAAGCTCAACACCGCGGCCAAGCTCAAACTTGTAGTCATCGCCGTTTACTGCAGGAACGGCATATCTGCCGAAGCGCATATAAACAGGACCATTAAATTCAACAGCCGCCTTAACAGCCTCCTTAGCCTCTTTATCATCGGCAGGGTTAATAATAACCATACCGGGAATGGTACGCATAAGTGCGATGTCCTCATTACACTGGTGGGTAGCACCGTCTTCGCCAACGGTAATACCTGCGTGAGTAGCACCGATCTTTACATTGAGGTGGGGGTAAGCGATAGAGTTACGCACCTGCTCAAATGCTCTGCCTGCTGCAAACATTGCGAATGTGGAGGCAAAGGGAATACAGCCGGATGCTGCAAGACCGCCTGCAACGCTCATCATATTGCCCTCTGCAATACCGCAGTCGAAGAAACGCTCGGGATAAGCCGCCTTGAACTTGCAGGTTTTGGTAGCTTCAGCAAGGTCAGCATCAAGTACCACGAGATTATTATACTTTGCACCGAGTTCTACAAGCGCATCGCCGTAGGACTCTCTTGTTGCTTTCTTATCTGCCATTGTTAAATACCTCCTCTATTACTTTTCAAGATCAGCCATAGCGGTAGCATACTGCTCGTCGTTAGGAGCCTTGCCGTGCCAGCCAACCTGATTCTCCATAAAGGAGACACCCTTACCCTTAACGGTCTTTGCAATAATTGCGGTTGGCTTACCCTTAGTAGCCTTAGCCGCTTCTACTGCTGCTTCAATTTCCTCAAAGTTGTGACCGTCGATAACGATAACGTTCCAGCCGAAAGCTTTGAACTTCTCATCGTGAGGAGTAGGGTTCATAACATCGGTTATCTTACCGTCTATCTGAAGACCGTTGAGATCCACAAAAACGGTGAGGTTGTCGAGCTTGTAGTGTGCAGCGAACTTTGCTGCCTCCCAAACCTGACCTTCTTCACTTTCGCCGTCGCCCACTGCGCAGTAAACGCGATAGGATTCGCCATTGGTCTTAGCGGCAAGTGCGATACCGCAAGCGCCTGAAATGCCATGGCCGAGAGAGCCGGTGGTCATATCAATGCCGGGAATACCCTTCATATCAGGATGTCCCTGGAGATAGCTTGATGTTTTGCGGAGAGTTTTGAGGTCCTCTACGGGGAAGTAACCGCGGTTTGCGAGTACGGAGTAGAGAGCTGGAGCCGCATGACCTTTGGAAAGGACAAAGCGGTCGCGGTTTGCCATTTTGGGATTCTTTTCGTCAATATTCATCTCTGCAAAATAGAGATATGTGAGAATGTCTGTCACAGACAGCGATCCGCCGGGATGTCCGCAGCCGGCAGAATGAGTAGCCTCAATGATTCCTTTGCGAACAAGCTTAGCTTTTTCGGTAAGGAGCTGAAGTTTTTCCTTAGTCATATTCATACCTCGACAAAAAATTAAGATATAAGAGTATTATACTTTAATGTAGCCAAAAATGCAAGTAGAACTGCTGAAAATTATACGATTATAGCTTCTCCAAGCGCAAGAGAATATATGATTTTCTTCTCAGGTGCTCTTTCGCATATCTCCTCAATAGCGCGCGCGTAGTAGGAAAGCTGGCGTGAATGTGCATTTTTAAGCTTTTCTATTGCCGCATCTCTATCCTTTGGCAGACGGTCGGTCTTGTAGTCAACAAGTACTATTTCGCCGTTTTCGTCATAGAAAAAGCAGTCGATTACACCCTGCACAAGTACGCTTTCGCCCGAAAGATGTGCCTTTAGTGTTTCATCACTTGCAAATTCCTCAGCGGGTAAAAGCAGGTTAAAGCGCTGTTCACGGAAGATCCTTTTCGCTTTTTGCATTTCGGCAAAAAGGGAGGAGCTAAGGAAAGTTTTTACCTCGTCTATATTTACAAGTGTGGCATCCTCTTTCGTAATAAAGCGATTTTTCACTAATCTTTCAAGCTCCGCATCGGCGCCGTTTAACGATGCATATTCCAAGTCGAAGAATTGCATAAACAGGTGCGTTGCCGTACCTTTTTTAGCCGCGAGGTTTTCGTCGCTTTCGATAAAGCGCGGCGCGATTGTTGCTTTTGGCAGCGGTTTTTCATCTATTGACGTGTCGAAAACAACATCATCCAATATGTCGGGATACAGCCTTGAAATCGAGAGCTTGGCAGGTATCCTTGTACGTGCTACGTGCGGGTAGGTGTATGAAAAACGTGCTTCAAGCAGTTTTACGGTTTCCTCGTTAGCAGTCACTTGCCCGAATTTATCCTCTTTGGCTTCAACTGCCGCATCAGTTTTATGGATGTGAGGCGCAGTTTCATATGTCACATAAGGCATCTCGGCGCCGCCGAGTGCAAGCAGTGACAGGTCAAGATGGCTCTTCTTTGAAAGCGCAAGATGAGGCGAGAGAAAACCGCTTTCAAATCTTGTTTTTTCAAAAAGGCTATCGGGTGACGTATGCATAGCGGTCATATACAGCCGCTCTTTAGCACGCGTCAAAGCAACATAAAGCATACGCAGTTCTTCTTCCTTGTCTGCACGGTCCTTTGCAAGTGCGACCGATTTTCTCAGCATAGTGTCGTATGTGCAAAATCCGCTTTCATCACGAAGGCGCATACCAAAGCCTGCCGCGTTTGTATATAGTGGCGAGGCACCTTTGTCCTTATTGTTGCCGCTGTAATGCGTATTTGCGTAGAACACCACGGGAAACTCAAGTCCCTTTGACTTGTGTACGCTCATTATGCGTACGGCACCGCCCGTTTCATCGCTCGGTTTTGCGGCAGTGAGGGTGGTTGTGCTATCCTCAATGTTCCTCAGATAGCGGAGGAACATTGACAGTTTCGCTCCTGCAAAAGAAGAAAAGCTGTAGGCAAGCTGCCTGAACTTTTCAAGGTTTGCACGTCTTATTTTATTTTCGCCGCCAAGCACCGCAGGGATTGCCATATCTGCGTATACCGCATCAATAAACTCGCCTGCGCTCATATATCGCGCCATTCTGCGAAAATTGCCAAGTCGGTTTAAAAAGGCTGCGAGTTTATCCTTTTCTTCTCCGCTACCGCTGTTTGCAAATTCCCTTACTCGTGTGATAAGGCGGCAATCTGTATTTTTTGCCCTGAGGCTTGCGAGAAAAGAGCAGTCTATGTTACCAAGGGGAGAGAGAAGTGCGCCAGTCAGCGAAATGTCACGCCGAGGATTGTCAACTGCATCAATAAAGCAGCGTACTATCTCTACTTCGCTTTGTAGCAGAAGATTTTGATCTGTTACTGCGCAAACGGGTATCCCGCGCGAAATAAGTGCGTCCGAAAATACATCCGCCTTGGTTTTAGGCGCACGCATCAGGATTGCTATGTCGTCGGGGGTTATGGGTGTGCCGTCGTCCTTTACCTCTTCGCGAAGAAGTCTTGAAATTTCGCTTGCAATATAGTCAGCCTCGGTATTTCTGCCCTCATCTGGGGAGCCTTTTGCGGGCTTCTCGGCAACCACTACCTTTACGGGGTATGACAAGTCACTTGTTCTTGTTTTGCCGTACACAAGCGCATCATTCTCGCTGTAATGCATATCGGGAGAAATAATCGGCATAAGCCTGTCGCAGATGTGATTTGTAAAGTCGATTATCTCCTTGTTACAGCGGAAATTCCGACTCATAAATATTGCTGCGCTGTCACTGCCTTTCGCATCGTCAATATCAGGATACTCAAACCGCAGAGCAGAGAATATAGCAGGCTCTGCACCGCGAAAGGCGTAAATACTCTGCTTGATGTCGCCCACCATAAAGCGGTTTGTCTTGGTTGAAATTGCCTCGAAAATACGGTTTTGTACCGCGTTTACGTCCTGATATTCGTCGATGTACACAGCATCGTACAGTTTTTTCTGTTCATCTGCGAACGGTGTGTCATTGCCGTTTTCGTCTACAAGAAGTTTCAATGAATAACGGCTGAGGTCGGAGAATGTACATAGGTTTTTTCTCCTTTTCTCGGCTTCGAGCATTTTTTCATACTCGGTAAGAAAATCTCCGAGCGCACGGCATACATCTGCACAAATAAGAATGTTCCGCTTTATTACTTCACTGTCGGCAAAAATGTATTTTTCCTTAACGCGCTTTACCTCGTCTTTAAAATCATCGCGCATTTCCTTGAAATGCAGCGCCATCGGGAGCCTTTCGCCCTTATAGGACTTGAGCGTGGAAAAGCACATATCGGCAATTGCGCTACTGCTGCTTGCATATCCTTCATCAATTGCCGAAGTAACCTTAAGTATCTGCTTAAAGTCATCTTCAAAGGTGATACAGTAGGTCGCTGCGAGCTTGCTGTCGCATGCCATAGTGTCAATAGCACAGCGGTAGACGTTTTTATAATGCGCGAACATATCGGAAATGTACGTCTTGATCCTTTCGCCGTACGGACAGTCGAAGAACTCGCCTTTTGCATACTCGTTAAGCTCCTTTGACGTATCGTACATCGCAAGGGAGCCTCTCGGATATGAGTTAAGCGTTTTATAAAGTGATAGCAAAACATCGCTTAGTTTTTGGTCGCTGCCGCTACCTACGATAGTGTCAACGAGGTTTGCAAAGCCGCGCGGACCGCCGCAGATTGTACTTTCCGCATCGTCATAGCAGCGGTTTATAAGCTCTTCAATTACCTCGCGCTCTAAAAGGTCGGCTTCTCCCGTATCGGCAATTCTAAAAGAGGGTGAAAGACCGAGGGTTGCATAATTCGAGCGCACAAGTGAGAGATAAAAACTATCGATGGTTGAGAATTTTGCGCTTGGAAGTAGCGAAATCTGATTTACAAGATGTTCGTTTTTGCCGTTTTTTGCTATCGCTTCGGACACTGCGGCAGAAATACGCTGTTTCAAGTCATCGGCTGTATCCTTTGTAAATGTAACTACTAAAAGTCTGTTAAGCGGTATCGGGCTTTCCTCGCGTACGACAGACCGAAGTACGCGCTCTACGAGAGTAAAGGTCTTTCCGCTTCCCGCGGCGGCAGATACAAGGAGAGTTTTTGACTGCTCGTTTATTGCGTTTTTTTGCGCGGCGGTAAGTTCAGGCATCGTCTTCCTCTCCTTCTTTGTTATTTTTACGGCAGATATGCACATACGCGCAGAAGCGGCAGGGTGAGTCATTGCCGCTTTCCACGGTTCCTATGGTGTCTATTTTTCCGCAGCGCATATTTTCAGCCACCTCTGCTATGCTGTCGCATACGGTTTTGTAAAGGTCGGCTGACTCGGCATCGCTTTTCTTCTTGAGCGATTTTGCAAACGCCTTGTCTGCACTTTTGTCGATTGCATTTGCAAGGTCGTCTGCGTTGAATATAAATCCTTTTCGCTCAAGCGCGCCTTTAGCAAGTGAGAGCCCGTCCTCGGTAAGTGGCGCATCGAGCTTGACCTCGGGGGCCTTAACCACGAAATATACGGCTCCGCCTGAAAGGATTTCATCAGTTGAAGAAACTCCTACGCTCTTAAAAAAGTCATTGTCCGCCACCTTGCACAGCGTGAAAAGATAAATAAGCAGTTGTAGGTTCTTCCCCTTTTTGAGGTCGCTTTCGGCAAATGACTTTTTGCCCGTTTTGTAGTCAACAACGCGCAAATATACCTTGCCGTCTTTCTTGTAGATGTCAATACGGTCGGCGATGCCGTTAAGCGAAACCGTGGCACCGTCGCTAAGCGTGACCTCAAGCGGCTTGTGAGCGCCCATACCTATTTTGTATTCGCAGGCAAACGGTTCGAACGAGGAATTTTTAAACTCGTCTACAAGATTTTTCATAATGAGGCGGAGATTGCGGTACATTCTTTCAAAAAAGCATAGTACGCGAGCTCCCCCGCCGCCGCTTGAAGAAAGCACCTTTTCGGTCTCGATTGCCGACAGCGTTTTTGCAAGCATATCTATTTCCTCGTCGGTGTAGTCCGCTATGCGCCTGCCCTCATTGATAGCGCCGCCGATAAAGTTTTCAAGAATACTGTGGACATACGTACCCGTGTTTGCGGGATTAAATTCAAAGGGAGCGGTGTCCTCAAGCTTTAGTATGTACTGAAGAAAATGGCGGAACTTGCAATCGCTGTAAGCATCTATCTTGCTTTGCGACAAGCGCATATTTTCGCCGTAGATTTCTTTTGCAATGCTCCGGTCAAGTATGGAAATGCTGTTTGTGAGGGTACTGCCGCTTTTTAGCGGAGGTGTGTACATTCCGTATTTTGAAAGCACCTCTTCAAGCGCGGCTTCGGTCTGCCTGTCAAACAAGCCGACAGCCTCACTCGCCGCACCCAAAAAGTATAGTTTGTCTATTGGTGAAAGTGAAGAAAAACTGTATTCCTTAAGATTTGTGAACAGTTTTTTAAGGCGCGTGAGCGCAAAAGAGGGCCTTGCACTTGTGCCGTCTGCACTCGAGGTGTAGTATGTCACGACCGCACGCCCTGATGCAAAGTCAAGCGCACGGACAAAGTGGTAAAGCTCGCGCGCGGAGCGGAGCATAAGATTTTGCGAAAGGGTAATGCCTATCTTGTCAAGCGTGTCACGCTCATTTTCGCAAAGAGTCGGACTTTCGCTGACGGCGGCGGGGAATACACCCTCAACAGTACCGAGAATTATCACTGTGCTTCGCTCGTCGATGCGGATAGTGTCGGCATCTCCGATTATTATTTGATCCTTTGAGGTGGGAATGCTTGCGATGTCGATAGCCGCAAAAAGAATCTTCACAAGCACAAAAAATTCAGAAGCAGTGGTTAGGCTGTCGTCTGCAGACTCAACAAGCGTGTCGAGCGCCTCAAGCGTGATATTCCATAGACGGATTGCATCCTCAGTGCGGTCCACGCCGAAATATCGCACGACATCCTCGTTTTGCGATGCCTCGCGTATGCCAAGCTCACTAAGGTATTCATAAACGGCTCTTGCGTAGTCTAAAACGGTTTTTGCACCGTCGAGCGAGTCGCAAAACCGCATAAGCGGCAACGCGATTTTTTGCTTTATCTCGTTTACATCGGCAAGCGTTTCTTTGCCTGCAGCCTCTGCGGAATATCCGCTCTTTGACATCGTAAAGTCTTCGCCGTCAAGGTATCTTGCGCGCCCGTTTATATTCCAGCGGTCTATGTATTCTTCAAATATGTCGCACTCCTCGTCGCTAAGACCGCAAAGCCCCGATTTGATATAAGCGGTAACATCGGATACTTTGAAGTCGCCGATGTACAGTGAGAGCGCGGAGAGGATAAGCCCCGTCAGAGGTAGCAGTGATGCATCTGTCTTTTTTGAAAAGAAAAACGGGATTTTGCATTTTTCAAGCAGGCGGTCTAAAACTCCCGTATAGCTCTCGGCATTTCTTGCAATGATTGCAATGTCCGAGTAGCTTTCGCCTCTTTCAAGCGCCTGATATATTTCCTTAAGGCATAGTGCCGCTTCCTCGTTTTTGTCTGAGCAGCGCACTACCTCAAGCACGTTGGCTGTGCTTTCGTCATATGTATCGGTGCTTGAAAAATCCCAGAGGTTTTCTTTTGCAAAGGTGAGTGCTGACGGCGACGTATCCTCGGTATGCTCTTCACTTACCTTTACAGACAGCTTTGCACATAGGGAGAGCAGTTTTTTTCGCGTGTCGCGGCACTCTGCCATATGGGCACCGCTATGTGAAAAGGGGAGCGCTAAGGTTACGTTTACACCGCGCGAAAGCATACGCGAAATAACCGTCAGCTCCTGCTTGGTAAAACTCACAAAAGAGTCAATATGTACGTTTGCATCCTCGAAAAAGTCGTGGTCTTCAAGCAGTGCTGCAAGGGTGTCAAGGTCGTCCTCGACCTCGGAAAAATTCTTGTGGAGCGCGGCTTCATATTCGGTATAGATAAGTGCAAGGTCGTGTATTTTGTCGCCGAGCGGTGAGTCGCTAAGCTTTTTAGCCCCGTCAAAAAGGGTGTCGGAGCTAACAGCGCAGGTGCGGAATTCACGCATAAGTGCGCAGAGTGATTCGAGTATACCGCTCTGAAGCTCGCCACCAAAAATTTTAAGTTTAGCCCCAAGTTTTTTCAGTGTACCGTACATTATCACCGCCTTTGCGCCGTCGGTAGCGTAGCGGTATGTAAGTGAGCCTTATTTTCTGCATACGAGGTTTGCAAGCCGTGAAAAGCCGACCG